>JAPLGT010000128.1:0-5135 GCA_026390035.1 Chloroflexota bacterium | reverse complement strand
GCTTGCTGCACACTCAACGTGGTGTCAGTGCAGACGAAGTACTTGGGGAAATGATCCCCAGGGCGTTTTTTTGAGCTGATCGCATGGACGGGTTCGGTAAAGCCTTTCAACCAACCTTCGACAAGGCGGGTGTAATACTTTGAGCTTTGTGTTTTTCGTCCACAGCCTCGAGCATGATTAGCTAATAAAGCTTGTGCTTGAGCGCCAGGTTGTGTTGGTCAACACGTACTTTGCTGATACGCCGGTTGGACTTGATGGCACAGATGACATGCCACTTTTGCCGCCGACAGAATTTGATCAGTTTTTCAGATGAATACCAAGAATCAAACAGCACGTAAACTTTGTAGCCTTTGGGCAAGAGTTCAGTCAGTTCTACCAGCATCTTGCGTGCCAGGGCATACTTCCTGCGGTACTATAAACGCTTTTCGGCTGGCCGTTCGCAATTTAGGCGTCGAACCGTTTTCTCTCGCAGAAACAAGCTCGTGTCGAACAGAAATCCGAATGGCCCAAATTTCAGGTGCAGTTCCACATATACATAGCCATTGGTGCTAGTTGACGAAAGTCATGAGGTGACCTAATCTGATAGTTGGGCAACCGAACAGAAATGGAGAACCCCATGACTACAACCGTTTTTATCATTGAGCTGTTTTGCCGGATTGATGATGCGATGCCAAATGCAAAAAAAGCATACCCAAGCCAATTTGCGTCCCAGCGAGATAGTAACCCTGGCAATTTTGTTTGCCTTGAAAGGTGTTGGCAATCGGGCTTTCTATCGTTGGGCTGCGCGCGACTACAAAATCTGGTTTCCGAAGTTACCAGAACGCACACGGCTCTTCAGATTGTTCAACAGTCACCGCCGCTGGACCAAAATCTTCATGGCAGACCATACTTTGATGGGTCTGGTTGACTCCTGTAGAAGTTGTCCGATACCAATGGATCGAAACTTCCGCTAAATTGAAATGGATTTTGACAACAACCTAAGTCACTTCCCAGAACCGAGTTCAGCCAGCCTGGCTTGAAGCAGGGCGACACTTTTGGCTTGTCCCGTATCGCGCAGGGCACGGGCTGTGGCAGTGAAGTAGGTATGCGTCGAGATAAACTTATCCTGTCCTGAAAACCACTCGAGATCGGTAAATTCTTTTCCGAAGAAAGCCAGTTCACGTCGCAGCGCGTTATTGCGGGACCAAAAATCTTCCCGCCCGAGTACATCCAAATCGGCATCGGCCAGGATTTGTTCGAGCAGGGAGATTGGGCCCTGCGGGACAATCGTGGCCAGGATGATGCCCTGGATAACCCGGATCTGCGCCTGGCTATAGCCCAAGCCCGGCAGGACTTCGGAGGCCAGGCGCGCACCAACCGATTCGTGACCGACCCGGACCTCGATAAAACCGAGATCATGGAACCAGGCCGCCGTCAGCAGCAAAATCAGGTCTTCGCCTTGAATGCCTTCTCCGGCTGCAAACCGCTCGGCGGCTGGAACAACATCCTGGGTGGTATGGTCCAGGCTGTGGTAATACAAACCCGGTGAAAGCTCGCGCTCCAACCGTTGCTGGACATAGTGTTTTGCCTGTTCAAGACTATTTGCGTCCATAATTTTTCCTTTTTCGGAACCGAATATTTTCGATGGGTCTCAGGCTGGTGAGGAAATCAAAAGACTTTTGTGAATAATATGGTTGTTTATAAATGCCCGGGGGACCATTAATTTTCCATCCGGTCATCAGTCAATAAATTTTCTAATTCCAACGGTGAATAAGGTATATACCAATACCGCAGGTAAACTTCCTTAGGAAGCATCAACAACGCCACCCGCTGCTCGGCGACGATATCCGCATTCCGGATATCGCCGCGAATCACACCCGTGGTGCCGAGCGGCATCCAGGCGGCAACGGAGAAGGATTGGTAGCCGCCGAGGGGGATGATTTTCAGCCCATCGCCGAGCGGGAAATAGACAAATGAGGAGGGCGCACCGGCTTCGATCAGTTTCTCGCCAGCCTGCAATTCAATAAACCTGACATGTTTGAAGCCTTCAAGCGGGTCGGCGCTGGTTAATTTTTGCCCGGCCTGCTTGAATTTTTCCAGAACCGCCTGTCGCTTCTCTACATCCCAATCCAGTTCTTTGACAGCCAGGTAACGAGCACGTTCAGATTCGGAGACATTCCTTAAAGATAGCACGATCTGGACTTGGGGGCCAACCTGCGGATAGCGCTGACAGAGTTGTTCCTGAACCATTTCGGAAAAATGCGGATCATCATCGGTGCTTTCGAGCAGAATTTGAATCTCTGTGGACAATTTCACACCATGGATTGGCCGCGCTCGCCAGAAACTATCCACAGTATCCCGCAAAAAATCATGAATGACATAGGCTGTACTGAAAGCCGAACGATTCTGGGCCTCGGGGTTATCAAAGCTGCCGCGATGGAAGGAGATGCGTAGATTGCATTCGGGGTTGAATTCGCTGCTGGCGATATTCGACTCGCCCGCGCCATCCGGATTGTTGGGTAATTCCATCAAATAAAGCCGGTTGTCGCCCAGACGCAGGGCAATCACACAATCGCCGGTTTTCTGGCTGGCATAGATTTCATAACCGCCGGATGTCTTTTCAACGGTGCCACGCTGACGGAAGGCATCCGCGCAGCGCAGGGCGCGCAGGGTGTCAGTCACGTCACTGACGAGTTTTCTGGCTTCCACAGTTTCATCGGTTAGCCAATCAAAAGCATCACGCTCGAAATCGAGATAATAATTTTTCAAATATGCTGGCGGGTCTTCGTCATAAACAAAGCCTTCGGGCAGTGGCTTGGCTTTGGCTGCCTGCTGCTGGCTGAACAGGTGCCGCAGGTTATGACCGATCGCCGTTTTCATTTGTTTGCGCAGCGCGGCAGAATCATCCAGCACGGTCACGGGGGTTTTGCTTTTGCTGTGACCAATCGACATGGCGAGCAGTTCGCGGAAAATAATCTGCGGATCGTGTTTGAGAACCCCGGCTTTGAAAAGTTTCGTCAAATGCCAGGCAATATTCCCGCAATTATCTTCCCACATGATCGCAATAACATCGTTGAGGGAGCCATCAAAAACAGCCTGCACGGCAAATTCGGGGTGCATTGCCCGGCCAAACGGCGAGAGGTCGCTCATCCCGATATCGTGAAGATATGCCAACGCCACCCCATACCCGTAGAGAAACAACTCCATTTGTTGGGCGCTGCGCAGCGGGATCAAAACACCGTTAATCGTTTGCAAAACCCGCAGGATTTGTTTGGCGACATCGCGGACATGCACCACACCGTGATCGGAATAAAAGGCGGGATGACCAGCAACATTTTGGAATAATTGCAGATTGCGGATCAGGTTCTCGAGTTTGGCCTGTTCATTGACGCGTCCATAGTAGGCTTGCTCAATCTGCTCGCGGACCGAGGCAGAGAGGTAGCGTTCGGGGGAGAGATCGGCCATCAGGCCTGGCCTCCGCCTTCCAATTCTTTGATGCGGGCATTCAGTTGCGCGATATCGCGGACGCGGTTACGCAGATGACCAGTCAGCACGCGGATGATGCCGGTGGCCACTTCGGGGCGTTCCACCATCAGCTCGTAGAAAGGCGCCTGTTCCAGGCGGAAAAGACGCGTCGCTTCCACGGCGGTGACCGAAGCCATGCGCGGTTCGGGGTCGAGCAAGGCCATTTCGCCAAAGACTTCCCGTTCACCCAGAAAATTCAACAAACGCTCGCCGTCATGCACGCGAACCTTTCCGTCCAGGATGATGTACAGGCTGTCACCGGTATCGCCCTTCTTGAAGATGGTTTCGTCTTCAGCAACATCCAGCTCTTCGAGCAGATCCCCTACATCGGCCAGGATGTTATCGGGGGTTTTGCTGAACATGGAGACGGTTTTTAAAATCAGAACTTTTTCAACAGTGGATAGCATGGCATTCTCTCCTCGTATAGCGCCGGGGTTTATTCGGGCGAAATATTGCAGCGCACAGGCGCGAACCCAGAATGGTAAAGTTTCGTTTTCAAAGAGGGCGTGCAGGCGTTCAGCGGGTGATTCCATGATTGGAAAGAACGCTGCAAAACGCTGACTCCTGGCCAGTGGGGGCAGGTCTTCGAGCAGCGGCATGACCCAGGGTTTCCAGTCAGCCGGGAGTTGGACATCCATAATCTCGAGCGCATACGAAACCTGGGTTGGGGAACCATCCAGCAGGGCTTCGCGCACCCGCCGGATGGAACCGGCATCGAAAGCGAAAGATAAGAGCAACAGGACCCGGCTGCGGGTTTGCACCAAAAAGCTTTGCAACGCGGCAGCCAGCAAGGCCGTTTCAGCGCTCTCGCCAAGGTCGACCTGCGCCGCGCTGATCCAGGCAGCTTGCTGCATTTCGGCTTTGACCGCACCCTGGATGAGCGGCAGACCTTTCGTATGATAACCGTTCTGACTGATGGCAGTCAAAATTCGCGAACGAACTTCACTATCGGTTGCGGATATTCGGGATAACAAAATAGTTTGAGAATGCGTTCCGCCGATGCGACCGAGGGTTTTCGCCAGCGTCAACAAACGCTGACGCGGCATATCCGGTTGGGAGAAAGCAGTTTCGATCTCGGGAAGCCCTTCCACCCCGATGGAAACAAGCGCCAGACCCGCGGCGCGGCTGGTGGCGGGGGAGTCACAGGCGCTGATCAACTGCGGAAGCATGTCCCCCCGCCTGATTTGACCGAAGACTTCGAGTGCCAGATTGCGATCAGCGGATGAAGGCGAAGCGAGCAAACCTGCCAGTTTTTCGCTGGCGAGGGTTTCGTTTCCGTTTTTTAACAGTCCGATCAATGCGCCGCGCAGGATGTGGGTGTCCGTCTCGTTAAGGGCCAGGATGAGGTGTTGGTTATTAATTGTAATGGCGCCCAACGCGCGCAAAGCGGATTCCTTTACCGCAGGATCAGTCTCAGCCAGGAATTGATTTTGCACTTCATTCATCATGGCTTTGAGTTTCAAGCTCTCGATACGGTTGAAGGCTTCCCGCCGCACTTCAGGCGCAGGGTGCCGGATCAAACCCGGAAGTTCGCTAATGATAGCTTGCCCGTCGAGCGCTTCGAGTTTATTTATAGCGTAGATCACCACGCCGCGATGGGCATCCTGCAAACGGCTGCGCAGCAGGTTCAG
>JAPLGT010000283.1:0-12047 GCA_026390035.1 Chloroflexota bacterium | reverse complement strand
CGACGCTGACCCATTCATATATTGGCACTGCGGTTTACGACACGATAGAATCGATGTCTTTTCAACAAGCGAATGACCAGATCCAGGCACGCGGACAGAATCAGGCCGAATGGAAGCTTCAACAAAACGAAAGAGAGTTGAAATTATCCGAACGCCAGCAGATCTCGGGGGCTATCGTTAACGGATGGAATACATTCCTGCCCTGGGTGTTTGGTATAGGCTCAGTTTGCCTGTGTATGGTTTTCCTATCGACGGCTCGGGCGGTTGCTGGCATCAGCGAAGCTGCCGCAACCAGGGCACAGCTTGTATCCCGGCAGATCCCAATGGATCCAGAGACTGGCAGCTTCCCTTTATTGATTTCTGAAGATGGCAAGTATCTGCTTGATATCAATAGTTATGCGTCCATGGAGATTGGGCGGGAATATCAACCTCAATTACAGTTTGTCGACCGGGCAAACCGTCTCAGGCGATTGACGATCATTGGTTATAGTACTGCGCACTCCACGAAGGGCGGCCCGGAAATCATTTTTCCGGCTTTGGAAGAAAAATACGAATAAGCTAAATCAAAACGCTCCCATTTGGGAGCGTTTTGATTTAGCTTATCTATTGGCAGGTCCCGGCAAATTTTGCCGAGTAGTGCCGAGAGACAGAATCGAACTGACGACACCGCGATTTTCAGTCGCGTGCTCTACCAACTGAGCTATCTCGGCCAAGGTATATTCTTTTGTTAAGCGGTCGTTATTTTACACGTTGTTGAGGAGATTGTCAAGCTACTTAGCCGGGCAAAATTGAGTCCCACAAAATTCGCCTAATTCGGCATTTACAGCTCACTTTTTATATCACGGCATGTGTCCAACTCCAATTGCATGGAAATCTGGCTTTCAAAAAACCATCTAAAAAATGGAATGGTTTGCTTCGAAAGGTTTACGAAAGAGTACCGATGTGTGTATTGGAAATCTGGAAAAACAAAAGCTCGAGATTCGGTGTAGGCTGCCGCTTTCCACATGTCATTGAAACCATTCTGAAAGCTGATACAATATCCATATGGACGAACCAGCTCTGATCCACGCTGCCCAAACTGGTGACCTGGATGCCTTTAACGGCCTGGTCCTGGCATACCAGAGCGTTATCTACAACACTGCTTTGAGGATCATGGGTGACGATTCTCTGGCCTCAGATGCTACACAGGAAGCTTTTATTTCTGCTTTCCGGTCTATTAATAGTTTTCGTGGGGGTTCTTTTAAAGCCTGGTTAATGCGGACCGTCACCAATGCCTGTTACGATGAACTTCGCCGTCAGAAGCGGCGTCCGACCGTTTCCCTCGAACCTACCAATGATGATGACGAAGAAATCGAATCTCCACACTGGCTGGCTGATGCCTCCATGACTCCTGCGGAGAAGTTTGAAGCGGATGAATTGGAACATGCCATCCAACATTGCCTGGAAAGCCTGCCTGTTGATTTCCGCATGGTGGTTGTACTGACTGATATTCAGGGAATGGATTATTCGGAAGTTGCCAGTTCGATACGAGTGCCCCTGGGTACGATTAAGAGCCGCCTGGCGCGGGCCCGTTTGCGTCTGCGTGAATGCCTGCAAGGATTTGGGGAACTTTTGCCCGCAGCATACCGTCTTGAGAGCGAGAGTCATCCATGACCCAACCTATCTCTTTTCGTGATGCTGAACTTATATCTGCCTACCTGGATGGTGAGCTGCCCCAGACTGAAAAGGCGCGTCTTGAATTGCGCTTTAAGAGTGACTTGCAGCTGCGTGATCTTTTGGATGAGCTTAGCCAGGCGCATGTGCTGCTGCGCAAACTGCCTGCCCGGCGCGTGCCTCGGAATTTTATGCTGACACCCAAAATGGCCGGGCTGAAACCGCCATTGCAACGTGCTTTTCCTGTTTTTCGGCTGGTTTCTGTGCTGGCAACTTTTCTTTTCTTTTTTGTTTTTGCCGCCAATTTGTCTGTGCCGGCGCTTTCGTTAATGCGTGCATCTGCACCTGCGCCGGTTTTGGGAATAGGCGGTGGCGGTGGTGGTGGCGCAGCTCCTTCTGCCATGGAGGCTGCCGCCCCAGCTGTCGAGCCTCAATTCGATGCTGCCGCAAATTTGACTGCCACCCCTGAACTGCGCGTGATGGCGGTTGCACCTACGCAGAGTTTGGACGTGCCGCCTGCATCAGGGGCGCCCCTGGCTCCCAATCTTCCGGCTGATCCGGGAGCTCTTGCTAAAACAAGCCCTGTCATTCCTGTTCCGGATCAATCCGTCCCAGCATCCATCCCCATTCAGCTGCCGGTTTCGGCGGGGTTGCAGTTTGGTTTGCTCGCTTTGGCTGTGCTGAGTGGCGGGGCTGCTTATGTAATGCAGACTCGTTACGAACAAGGCTGGTATCGATCCAAAGCCATTAAACCTGTCAATCTTGGGGCGGGCAGAATCGTCGTTCTTATGCTCGTTTTGCTGATGGTCGCAGCTTTGGCAATCAGTATCCTGTTTATCTCGCGCGCCAAATTTTATGCGCCGGTATCATTTTCGCCGGGTGCTGGCGATAAGGGGTCTTTGACTGGGGGCGATAAAGGTGGTGGCAGCCCGGTCGGGGCGCAGGGTTTCAGTCTAACACCCGGATTGGGTTTTAACTTTTCTGCAGTAAACGAGGCCGGCCTGACCACCGCGTTTGATTTCCCTGCGGATGTCTTCCCCGGTGAGATGATGGTTTCATACATTCCTGGTTTGCCAGGTACTCCTCCAGACGGGCTTTATTTCCCCAACCAGGCTTTCAGTCTTATTCCCGCAGATAAAAATGTCGAGCCTCAGACCGCCTTCAGCATTACACTCGAATATGGTGATGCCCCGGCCGATACGATCGCGCTTTACTGGTGGTCTGGTTCGCAGTGGCAGGATGCTGCTGAGACCTGTAACCCGGCCTCGAGTTATGAGCGTATGCCGGATGCCAGGCGCTTCAGCCTGGTTGTCTGCAAAATGGGCAGTTTTGTACCATTGGTGCCATAGGCCGGGCCGGTATAAAAGTCTATTTTGTCAGTGCCTATTTGAAATCAAACCCCGATAATTGTTTTTCCAGGTGATTCCATGCGTTCTGATACGATCAAATTCTGCCCACGTTGCGGCACTCCAGTTACCACTCAATATCATTATGGGCAAGATCGACCGGTCTGTCCGGGCTGTGGTTGGATGTACTTTGCTGACCCAAAGGTGGCAGCTGCAGTCCTGATTGAACGTGATGGGCGTATTTTGCTGGTTCAACGCGCAAATGAGCCTCACAAAGGGCTGTGGACCTTGCCAGCGGGGTTTGTGAACGCCGGCGAGGATCCTGCGCTGGCTGCGGCGCGTGAGTGCCTGGAAGAAACTGGTCTGGAGGTTGAGATCACAGGCATTCTCGATATCGTGGCCGGCCGGGAGCATGCGCGCGGGTCAGATTTTGTCATTTTCTACCGAGGCCTGGCACCTCGGGGTGAAGCTCAAGCCGCTGATGACGCCGCCGCGGTGGGTTGGTTTGGACGCGCCAGCCTGCCTGAATTGGCGTTTAAATCGACTGGCTATATCCTGACTCGCCAATAATTACACCAGTATTCCGGAGGCCTATATGTCTGCGGTTTCTCAAGTTCGTCCTTCCCCAATTGCAGGTACCTGGTATGATGGTAATCCACAAGCTTTGGCGCTTGCTGTGGATGGATATATTTCGGCTGCCAGGCTGCCTGAATTGCCTGGCGAGGTGCTAGCAGTTATTGCGCCACATGCCGGGCATCGCTACTCGGGCGCAGTGGCTGGTTATGCCTTTGCGGCTGTCAAAGGCAGCTCCCCGGCGCGGGTGGTTGTGCTTGCCCCCATGCACCATCTTTATCCGTATGAATTTATTACCACCGCACATGCTGCTTATGCCACACCTTTGGGGGAAATCCCGGTGGACCGGGCGTTTATCAATGATCTGGATCAGAATTTGAAAGCGCGCCTGGGCTATGGATTGAATGCTGTGGCGAATGACCCCGAACATTCCCTGGAAATTGAACTGCCTTTTTTGCAAAGAGCCCTGGTGTCGAACTTTTCAATTGGACCGGTCATGCTGCGCCAGCAAGCGCGTGGATCTGCCCGCCATATGGGCGAGGCATTGGCTGAGACCGTTGCTGGCCGGCCGGCTCTGTTGGTTGCATCCAGCGATCTTTCCCATTTTCATAATCAGGCTGCTGCCATGGCTTTGGATGCAAGTATGCTGGCCCAGGTGGAGGCGTTCTCTCCAGATGGCATATTTGATCTTGAAGAAAAGGGTGGGGGGGAAGCTTGTGGGTATGCGGCGCTTGCGGCCGTTTTATGGGCGGCAAAAGCATTGGGTGCGGATACCGTCAGGTTGCTAAATTATGCAACTTCTGGTGATGTAACCGGTGATTACCAGCGCGTGGTTGGTTACGGCGCGGCAGTGGTGCTGAAGACCCGCTAGTTCTGCCGGCAGGCTGACTGGCTTATTCTTTTTGCAGAATTCTGAAAGAAATTCCACCCAGAATCAACGGTATCCAAAAGGTGATGCCGCGATACATAAGCGTGATGATCACGGAATCTTCCCAGGCCACGCTAAGCGATGTGAGCGCGAGGGGCAAAAGTGTTTCCACCACGCCGATGCCATAGGGGGTGGGCGAGACGATCAAAAAGAGGTAGGCTGAAGCGAATCCAGCGACGATCGTTCCTATTGAAAATGGCACATCGAAAGCCAGGAAGGTCATCGCCAGGATCATTGTTTGCAGAATTTTGCTATTCAGGGCAAACATGAATGGGGTCAAAATACCGCGGTGCTTGGTGCGCAAAATCGACAAACCACCCGCCACTTCCACTCCAAATTCATGCGCGGCAATTTCGTGAAAATATTCCTTGTGCATAAATGGCCAGAGAGCCTGGTTGATACGGTGTGCCATCCAGCCCAGGATCCGTCCCAAGCGCTCACTTGAATGCGAGCCGATATAGATCAAAGTCCCCAATCCCAGGACAATTCCGATCATGATGAACGAGGCAGTCATTTCGCCTGGTTTTAGATCGTTGCGCCGGAAAAAAACCACCCAGCCCATCCCCAGGATTACCATGAAGGCAGAGTATTCCAGAAACAGGTACAGGGCCCCCACTGCGGCAGCCAACCCGCGCGGATGCCCACGTTTTCCGGCATCGTCCACAAAAATTGCTATGCCGCCGAACCCGCCGCTGGGCGCGACAACATTGATAAAGCTGGTGGCCGAGGAGAGCAGTACTAGATGCCTGAAATTCTCTTGTATGTCCATCAACCGATAAAGCGAACGATAGCCTGCGGCTTCATTCATGGTCCAGCAAACTAACAGGAAAATTGCAAATGCCATAAAGCGAATATCACTATGGCGCAAGGTTTTCCAGGTACCCTCCAGCTCACCCAGGCTGATTATGGCGATACCAATTGCAACAAAGAAAAACAAGAACAATAGGATTTTTCGCATTTGTCAAATTATACAGGAAAAAAGAACAAGAACTCGAGGTTGAGCATCCAGTTTTGGTTGCGGCTGATTGGAACATGGCCTTTATTTGCTGATCACCTAGGAAACACCTGGAGCCGCCATCACAATTACATGCCAGACGGGTCGTGAAGAAGTGGTTTCGAGATTCGAAGTTCAGGCTGGATGTGGTTATTGCGGGTGGACTGCTGGGTAACGAGGTAAAGCGTTTTGGCCCGTTGGATGTCTATAGGTAAAATTAATAAACAAGCCAAGTGTGCCACCAAGATCATGACTGAACGCATGCCTTGATATCAATCAGCCCGATACGTACGAGAACGCACTGAATCTGAACAAAACCTGTAGTCTCTGATTGTGCTGAGTTACCCCAAAACAGCCACGGAAATCGATGTTAATGAAAGCCATGGAAAAATACTCTATGGACATTGTTCGATCGGATCTGTTTTCAGGTTGCCGGGATTTGCAAAGAGCCACGAGCTGATAAGATTAAATTTCCACTATTTATGGGAAGCGCAGTAGAATTATTTTGTGCAACTTTATTGTGAGATGTGCGTATATTTTAGCAGAACGACCGACAGGAGCAACCGTGAACGAAGAGATGGCCTGGATCATTCAGGCTCAACAAGGGAACGACGAGGCATTCGCCCGGCTGGTTGAACAATACCAGACGCCGGTCTTTAATATGTGCTACCGGATGTTGGGCGAACCTGAGTCAGCCGAAGATGCTGCACAGGAGAGTTTCCTGCGCGCGTACCAGAACCTTACACGTTATGATCGTCAGCGGCCTTTTGCTACCTGGCTGTTATCCATCGCGGCGCATTACTGCATCGACCGTTTGCGAAAGCGGCGCTTTGTCATTTTTTCAATTGACGAAGAACGTGATGATGACGAAGCCCCGATGGAACTTCCCGATGTGGGTGCTCTTAACCCGGAGCATGAAGTCGTCCGGCTCGAGGAGCAGGAGCAAATCCAGGTTGCGCTCAAAGGTCTGGATGCCACGGATCGGGCAGCGGTCATCCTGCGTTATTGGTACGATTTCTCGGAAGTGGAAATAGCCGAGAGTTTGAAACTCACCGTCAGTGCGGTTAAAAGCCGCTTGCATCGTGCACGCAAGTCTGTTGCCAGGTTGTTACTGGCCAACTCTCCTGAAGCTCGCCTGGAAAGGACACCCTATGGATCACCGGCTCTATAAAGATTGGCTGCTCAACGATGAACGCTTGACCCCCGACCAAGACCGGGATTTGCGCATCCATTTGCGAAGCTGTCCTGAATGCAACGCATTGGCGCAAGCAAACTTGAGTTTGCGCTCGGCGACGGTGATTAACCCGGTGAATGGCTTTGTGCTGCGTTTCCAGGTTCGCCTGGCAGCCCAGCGCAAGCTTCAACGCCGGCAGACACTGATCGGGCTGTCACTTCTGGCGGTGGTTGGTCTGGGCGGCATATTCTGGTTGCTCGTTCCCTATTTGCCTTATTTGGCTCTACCTCCGGCGCAATTGGCTGGCTTATGGATCAGCAACATGGTCTATCTGGCTTTGGCTGCGCGCGTCATGAGTGCCCTTGGCAATACTCTTCTCTCCGTTCTGGGCTCCCTTATCCCCATCTACGCCTGGGCTTTAGCGCTGGTCATTTTGGGCGGAATCGGGTTTTTATGGACGAAATCTGTCCACCGGATGGGGAAAATTACGCAGTCAGCCGTATAGGCTGAAGGAGATCATGATGAAAATTGCAGGAAAACTTTTTATATTCACTCTGTTGGCAGCGTTGTTCCTGATGCCGCTGCAGGTGGCGCAGGCCAAAAGCCTGCTCGATGGGCCGATCTTTGGCAGTAATTACACGCTTAAGAGCGGCGAAACATTAAATGAAGACCTGGTTGTTTTTGGGGGGTCGATTGCTATTGAAAAAGATGCCACAATCAATGGCGCAATCGTCTTATTCGGCGGCAGTCTAACGCTGAATGGTGAGGTTAGCAAGGATGTGGTCGTCGTGGGTGGTGCAGCCCGGCTCGAGGCCAATGCTCATGTTCGCGGCAACCTGGTCACATTTGGTGCGGCTGTAAGCCGTGATGCCGGAGCCAGGGTGGACGGGGATGTGATGAATAACCCAACTCGGCCGGCCATACCCGCTATGCCGGTTGTCCCAGGAATTCCGGAAGTTCCTCAGGTAGTTACCAATGGTGCGAACCCACTTTGGAATGCCATGATTGTCTTGGGCCAGTCCATTATCCTGGCGCTGCTGGCGATGCTGATCGCCATGTTCCTGCCCATGCATATGCGTCGTGTGGCAGATGGTGCAGTGGCACAGCCTCTGATGGCTTTTGGGATGGGCTTGTTGACATTGGTGATGTTTATCGTAACGCTGGTAGCCCTGGGGCTCTTCAGTATCCTGATCATCACGTTATTTGTCACCATTCCTTTGATTGCGATTCTTTCGATCATATTTGCAGCAGCCTGTGTGTTGGGTTGGTTGGCGCTGGGTATGGAAGTGGGCGTGCGTATTTCGCAAATGTTCAAACATGAATGGCCGCTTCCGCTGGCTGCCGGGGTGGGCGTATTCAGCCTCAATCTGGTAGCCCAGGGAGTGGGTTTCATTCCCTGCATAGGTGGGCTGCTCTCGGCCATTATCGGTTTTGCCGGTCTAGGCGCGGTGTTGATGACCCGTTTTGGCATGCGGTCCGCCATGCAGCTCTCAGCGGCCCCGGCGGTTGTGATGCCTCCGGTGCCACCCGTGCCACCCGCTCCTGTAAGTTAAGTTCGGGTCCCTGTCACCCCGTTCTTGCTCCCGCCCTTTCAAGAGGGTGGGAGCATTTTTTTATTTGGTTTGGCGTCGGTCAATTTTTGCGGAGGTACTGTCATCTGGTGGGATGTTATAATTCCATTGCTCAAGCTTTACTCGCTCGTTTTTCACGCCTGGTGATATATTCTATTCTGGTCTGAGCAGCCGGCCGGGTAATTTGTGGAGACATTTTGAATAAGAATCCGTATGATACCCCAGTCCATCCCGACCCGATCCCTTTGGTGTATGTTTCAGGAACACACCGAGAAATGGGCCGCCAGATTGGCGAGGCGCGGCGCGAAAATGTGCGCCGCAGTGTGGATAATGCCCGCAAATTGTTGGCCGATGCCTATGAAGAGCTGGAATTGACCTGGGAAGGTGCCCAGACTCAGGCCAGAAAGTACCTGCCATTTGCGCAGGAACGCTACCCGCAGTATGTGGAAGAGATGGCGGGGATTGCGGAAGGCGCCAACCTGCCGTTTGAAGAGATCTCGGTGCTAAACGCCATGGAAGCCGTGACTATGGATGCCCTGCACCTGATCAGTTGTACCAGTATGGCGGTCAATGACTCGCATACAGCCGATGGACATATCCTGGCTGCGCATAATGAAGACTGGATTCCTGAGGACGAGGATGATGTCTATGTTGTGCATGCCAAACCTGTGCACGAACCACCTTTCCTGGCGATGAATTATGGCGGGTTGTTGCCAAACGTTGGTTTTAATGCCTATGGTATTGCTCAATTGATCGATTCTGTCCATCCGGATGATTCGCGTATTGGAATTCCGCGCCTGGTGGTTTCGCGGGCGGTGCTGGCCGCCAAATCATCTTCTGAAGCAATCAAACGCGCAGTAGTGGCGCATCGGGCTGCCGGCTACAACCATTTGATCGCGCACGAAAGCGGCGAGATCTACTCGGTGGAAGTGTCTGCGCGCCGTTTTGATGTTTTGTATGCGATGGATGGTTATATGGCGCATGCAAATCACTATCTTTCCCCCCATATGCAAGAAATTGAGTATGAGCCCGAACAATTAATCCCCTCACGGGTGCAATATCACCGTGCTCTGCGGCTGTTGCGTAAAACGGATAAGCACACTGTTCAGACCTTGCAAAATATTCAGAGGGATCATGTTGATTTTCCCAATTCGATCTGTAACCACGCCATTGATGGGCGCGAACTGGATCGTGAGAAAACTATCAATGCAATGGTGATCGACCTGACGACTCGCGAAATGCACATCGCCTGGGGTAACCCTTGCCAAAATCAATACCATACTTTTCATTTGGACGAATAAGCGCGTAATTGAAATAAAATTAGCGCAGTGATCCTATATTTTTGGAAATGTCTTTCCAACAAGTGCAGGTATTCCCCACTTTTTGCATCTACTGGTTTTATACGATCCTTCATAACCCCACCAGGAATTTTTAATATTCTGAAGACCAACCAATCTTGAACCTGTTTCCCGGCTAAACCTTTTCCAGGGATCGTAGTTTATTGTTCCAATTCTGCGCCACGGTATATTTAAAATTGTGTGGCGCAGAATTGGAAATACCAATAAAGATTGGGATTCGCCGGTCGAATAAGCGTGTAATCCGAGCCGGGATTTCCAGACTGTGTTGAGCCTTGTTTGGCTCGATCTTTTAAGGGGCAGGCGTTAGCGGCGGCGTGGTAGGATCTTTTATAAATGAGCGCCCATCGAGGGGTTGTACAGGGCGGTTATTGCCTTCAAAAATACTTCTAAATGCGGCGAGTTGAGTCTTGGACATTTCGACCGGCTCGACCATGACATTCCATTTAACGCCTTCGGTGCAGGGTGGTGTGGTTAAAGAGCCGATATAACGATAAGTCTCTTGCCTGGCCGGCAACATTGCGAGCGCATCCACTTCCGCACTGAGTTGTCGTACCGAGCCTTTCGTAAAGGGTAAATTATCCCAGGTTGATTTGAAAGCGGGATTCTCGGTGCCTATCTCAATCAATATCCCAACAACAGCCAGCTTGCCATCATCGCTTTTGTGGACAAGATGCAATTCTGCTTCGGCGAGTTTGCCATTCAAAGAATGTTCGCTTGGGGCATGAAAGTGGAATTGAGCCAGGTTATAACGAACCCCGTCGAGATCAATATAACTTCCAGAATCATAATTGACTTGAATCGTATGGCCATTGTTGAGAATGTTGATTTTGCTCGGCAGGTAATGGAATACCAGGTTGGCACTATCTTTTGGCGCAGAATTGGAAATATCTACCGGGGATTGTGATATGCCTGTCGAGCAGGTCGCGTAATCTGGGCTGAGATTTCCCCAATGCGTTGGGCCTTCTTCGCCTTCATACGTCCAATGGACAGGCGCCGGTGTGGCTGAAAGTGTCGGCATTGGCGTAATGACGGGAGCGCATGCACTTAACGATAATAGGGCTATCACTAAAAAAGAGAAGAACGAGCATACAAATTTTCGATTCAACCTGAGCTCCTGAGCCTGGTAATAATGTTAACTCGCTTGCTGATGGGCGGGTTGTTTTTTCCCGAGAGTCGCAAGATGTGCGGGTATTCTGTCAGTGCATCCGGGCAAAGTGAATAAAATGCCTGATAATATATTTGAGGCTTTTGTGCATCGTCTGAAAATTCAGTTTGGATGGTTAATCAGCTTCAAAAGAATTGGCAGGGGCGGTCCAAATACTTCTGGGCAGCCCCTGCTTATCTCAGAAGATCTTCGCCAGGGATTGCTGTTCTTCAAAATCAAGGACTTTGCCGAGTTCCAGCAGGATGATCAGGCGGTTCTCCAAACGCACAATACCCTTGAGAAAAGCTGAGTTTACGGTGCTGACCATGGGAGGCAGGGCTCCGATGGTGTCATCCTGGACCCTGAGCACTTCCGAGACGCCATCCACCACCACACCGACTTTGAGGACACCCATCGTGACGATGATAATGCGCGTCTGTCGTGACACTTCCTGAGCTTCCAGACCGAAACGGATGCGCAAATCGATGACCGGTAGCACCGTGCCACGCAGGTTGGTGACGCCCTTAACGTAATAAGGAGCCTGCGGGAGCTGTGTGATGGCCTGCATCTTGATGATGCTTTCCACCGCGGCGATGTTGATGCCGTAAGATTCCCCGGCCAGATCAAAAACCACCAGTTGTTGTTCCATAAATACACTCCTATCATCGGGGCACGGCGTACACCGTGCCCCGATCGGGTATTATTTCAACTTGAATTGCGCGACGATCTGCTGCAGGTTTTTGGCCATATCCATCATCGAAGCGGCGGAAGCCGAGACTTCTTCGACCTGGGCCGAGACTTCTTCGGTGGAAGCCGAGACTTCCTCGACGGCGGCGCTGTTTTCTTCGCTGATGCTGGCGATGTTTTCGATCGATTGGGTCAATTCGCTGGAATTGGCGGCCATCTGTTCGGTGGCGGCGGTGTTCTCTTCGATCACGGCTGAGACTGAGTCGACTGCGCCGACCAGCTCACCGGCGGCCACACTGATCCTGGCTGCGGCACTGCCGGCTTCTTCGGCTTGCTTGTTGACTGATTCAGCCGCTCGTAAAATGTTCGTGAGCGCTTCGCCGGCCGAATTGGCGCGGATGACGCCCGACTCGACTTCTGTGGCTGATTCCTTCATGGCGCTGACGGCTTCGCTGACAGTCTTCTGGATGCCCTTGATCAAGCCGGCAATTTCCTTGGTGGCCAGGCTGGATCTTTCGGCCAGCTTGCGGACTTCATCGGCCACGACCGCGAAGCCCTTGCCCTGCTCGCCGGCGCGTGCGGCTTCAATCGCGGCGTTGAGGGCCAGCAGGTTGGTCTG
>JAPLGT010000184.1:0-5622 GCA_026390035.1 Chloroflexota bacterium | reverse complement strand
TTTTCACATCCGGCTCGACCGGCAAACCCAAGGCTGTGGATGTTCGCCAGCGCGCACTGCTCAACATCCTGCAGGCTGTACGAGGTTACACCGAATTTTCAGCGCGAGGACGCATGCTGGCGCTGACCACCAGTTCTTTTGATATTTCCTGCACCGAGCTATTCCTGCCGCTCATGGCGGGTGGGTTGGTTGAAATTGCCGAAGATGGCCTCGCTGCCGATGGGCTGGCTCTGAGCGAAAAACTGCTTGCCAGCCGTCCCACACACGTCCAGGCCACGCCCTCCACCTGGAAAGCGCTGCTGAGCGCCGGCTGGCAGGGCGAGAAAGACATCACCTTGCTGACCGCCGGCGAGGCCCTTAGCCGCGAACTGGCCGAAGAACTGCTGAAACGCAGCTCCGCGCTCTGGAACCTGTATGGCCCGACCGAAACGACGGTCTACTCGGCTGTTGCTCGCATAACCTCCGACCCTGCCAGCCCGGTGCGCATTGGTCGGCCAGTGCTCAACACGCGCCTGTATATCCTGGATGCGCAGCGCCAACCTTTGCCAGTCGGCGCGATTGGCGAGCTGTATATCGGCGGATTGGGTCTTTCGCCCGGCTACTGGCGGCGACCAGTGCTAACCGGCGAACGCTTCTTGCCCGACCCCTTCCTGCCCGGTGAACGCATTTACCGCACCGGTGACCTGGCGCGCTTCAACCCAACCGGCGAGATCATATGCCTGGGGCGCGCGGATGAGCAAGTGAAGATCCACGGTGTGCGCATCGAGCTGGGTGAGATCGAAAGTAACCTGCGGCGGCTGTCCGGCGTCCAGGATGCGGTGGTATCTGCTTGGCGCGACTCGCAAGGCGATTATCAGCTCGTGGCGCATGTCATCCACGGCGGGCAAATGCTCACGCCAAGCGCCGAAGCCGAATTCCGTGCGCAACTGCGCGCCGGGCTACGAGAACGCCTGCCGGAGGTGATGGTGCCGCCGCACTTCCTGTTCCCAGCCTCCTTCCCGATGACAGCCAATGGCAAGGTGCAGCGTTCTGCGCTGCCCGTTCCCGGACCGTCACGGCCCAGCCTGCCAGCCGCCACAGTCACCATGCCCCTGACC
The DNA here is from genome assembly GCA_026390035.1 of Chloroflexota bacterium. Taxonomy (GTDB): domain Bacteria; phylum Chloroflexota; class Anaerolineae; order Anaerolineales; family Villigracilaceae; genus UBA5195. Next base: position 4,525 of record JAPLGT010000184.1, on the reverse strand, counting down.
GGCACCGAGGAACTGCTGGCTGAAGCCTGGGCGGATGTGCTGGAAATTGACAAAAAACTGATCGGCCGCGGCTCGGATTTTATGGACCTGGGTGGGCATTCACTGCTGATGACGCGCCTGATGGTGCTGGTGCGTAAGCTCTTCCAGGTCAACTTCAACCTGCGCGAGTTGTTTGCGGCGCCCAGGCTCGAACAGTTCGCGGCTCTGATCGACGCACGCCGCCAGCAGCAGGTCAGCCTGTCGGCACCGTTGAGCAATAACACTCGCGATGCCGAATGGGCCCGCCAGCGCATGGCCTTTCTGACGCGCGAAGCCGAACTGCCGCAGTACCTCAGCCCGGTGCGCGGGGTCAGCAGTTACCTGCCGGGGCCGATCAAGACCGTGATGCTGACTGGCGCGACTGGTTTCCTGGGCGCTTACCTAGTTGCAGAGATCCTCAAGCACACCGACGCCGACCTTTTCTGCTTGGTGCGCGCGCGCCGTGGGCTGGATGCCAGGCAGCGCATCGAGGCTGGTCTGCGCAAATACCGGGTGTGGGGCGAGAATGAGAACTGGCAGCGCGCTTGGCAAACCCGCTTCCAGGTGGTGGAGGGCGATGTGACCCTGCCGCGCCTGGGCTTGGACGGAGCGCTCTATGATCAACTTGCTCGCCAGGTGGATGCCATCTTCCACGGCGCAGCGCATGTCAATTTCATCTATCCGTATGAAGCCCTGCGCGCCACCAACGTGCTCGGAATCCATGAGATTATCCAGTTTGCTTTCCACACGCGCATCAAACCCGTCCACCACCTTTCCACAGCCGCCATCTGGCCGATGGGCGCCGGGCGCGTTTATTACGAGCGTGATCCGATTGATCATAACGGTCTGCTCAACCTGGGCTATGATGAAGCCAAGTGGGTTGGCGAAAAATGCCTCCTGCAGGCAGCCGAACGCGGGCTGCCGGTGGCGCGCTATCGCCCCGGCGAGGTGGGCGGCGACAGCCGCACTGGTCACTGTGTGACCGATCATTTCCTGATCGCGGCCTTCAAAGGGTTTTTGCAGTTCGGGGCTTTCCCTCTCATGGATATCGGCGTGGATGTTGCGCCAGTCGATTATGTTGCGCGCGCCATGGTGCACCTGGCCTTCCGGCGCAACCCGCTTGGGCACGCCTTCCACCTCACCAATCCGTCACGCAGCAGCATGTCTGAAGCGCTGACCTTTTTGCGCGGGCTGGGCTACCAGTTCCAGGAACTGCCCTTTGAGCAGCTCAGGGATCGCCTGGTGCGCAGCTCAAACTTTAGCTCCAATGCCCTGTTTGCCTATCAGGCCGCCTTGGAAGACATGGACCGCTACAGCATGGAGTTGCCAGCTTACGACACGCGTGATACACTGCGAGAGTTGAGCGGCTCGGGGATCAGTTGCCCGCCCGCTGATGAGCGCTTGTTTGGCACGTATTTTCGTTACCTGCGCGCCAGCGGTTTTATCCCCACCCCCACTGAACTGAGCGCCGCCATAGGAGCCTATGCTTAAAGGAAAGAAGATACTGGTGACCGGCGGCAGCCGGGGGATTGGGGCAGCCATCGTGCGCCGCGCCCACGAAGAAGGCGCAGAAGTGGCCTTTACTTTTTTAAACAGCGCCGACGATGCCGTGGCACTTGCGGGTGAGATGAGCGCGCTGCGCCCAGGTCAGCGCTGTCTGGCAATCCAGTGCGATGCTGGTGATGAGCGCGGAATGGAAAAAGCCATCAAGGAACTTCTGCTCGAGTTTGGCTCGCTGGAAGGTCTGGTGAATAACGCCGGCATCACGCGCGACGTGGTCTTTGCGCGCATGAACCGCCAGCAGTGGGACAGCGTGATGAACATCAACCTGGACAGCATGTATAACGCCACCAAGCCGCTCATTTTGCAGATGGTCAAGCAGCGCGGCGGCGCGATCGTCAATATCACTTCCGTGGCGGCCATTTATGGCAACAGCGGACAGACCAATTACTCAGCCGCCAAAGCCGGCATCATAGGCTTTACCAAGGCGCTTTCGGCCGAGGTCTCGCCCCAGAACATCCGCGTCAACGCCGTCGCACCGGGCTATATCAACACGGATATGCTCGGCATGCTCGACCCGGATACGCTCAACTACATCCGCGGCCGCATCTCCATGCGCCGCCTGGGCTCCGTTGACGACGTGGCCCCACTAGTCTGCTTTCTGCTTTCCGACGACGCCAGCTACATCACCGGCCAGGTCATGCAGGTTGATGGGGGCATTACGTTGTAAGGGGAATTGTATGCACTCCCAGCAAATGCCTGTTCGGTCCGGGAGTATTTAATTTGTCAATGTCAAACTAAATACTCCGTAAGATAAGTAACCGGAAGGTTTTGATAAAAATAGGCCAAATCGCTAAAAATAGCCGGATCAAAAATCAATTTGTGCAACTATACCCAATTGCCTTATAACTGGCTCGCCGCTTGCTGTGCATTCTGGCTAACACGGGCACATCAAAATCCACATAGTCATAGATGATCACTTCCTTCTTGGTGGCGTTCAAACGGTGCAAACGTCCGGCATACTGGGTCAACGTGCCGCGCCAGGAAATCGGTAAGGCCAGGAACAAGGTGTCCAAGCGTTCGTCATCAAAACCTTCACCCAGATAACGCCCTGTTGCCAGGATAACCCGCGATTGATCGGCTGGTAGATTGGCAATTTGGTCTGTTATTTGCTTACGCTGCTTCTTGCCCATGCCACCTTTCATCACAAAGACGTGTTCAACTCGTTTTGCCAGTAACTCGGCCAACGTTTCCAAATGTTTGCGGCGCTCGGTCAGCAGCACAGGAAAATGATTTGCCTGAACCGCAGTGATCACATCATCAACGATCATCTGGTTCCGGTCATCATCCTTTTCCAGAGATGAGTACACTTCCTGAATGGATTGGGCGGCGATATTTTGAAGATGCGGCGGCAGTTGGAACTTTGTTGGGCGAACGATAACCTTGTGATCAAAGGGCCGTTTATCGGCCTGGTCGCGATCATTTACCCTGTAACGTGCCGGGCCGCACTGCATAAAGATTATCGGCTGGTGCCCATCCTTGCGCGTCACAGTCGCCGACAAGCCAGTGAAGAATTTTGCCTTGCTCTGGCGGACCACCTGCTCAAAACTGACCGCAGAAATGTGGTGGCACTCGTCAACAATCAGGTAGCCGTAATTGCCAACAATGTCACTGACTACCCCTTTCTGGCTCAGACTCTGGATCATGGCTACATCGAGATTTCCATTAGGTTTGTGCTTGCCGCCGCCAAATTGACCGATGTCTTTGGGTGAGATGCCAAGAAATTGGCTCAAGGCCTGTACCCATTGATCGAGTAGCTGGCGGCGATGTACAACCACCAGCGTATTTACCTGACGTTGCGCAATCAAATAAGCAGCCACGACAGTTTTACCAAAAGCGGTTGAGGCTGCCAGCACACCTGTTTCGTGTTGTAACAAGCTGTCGGCGGTTTGCTGTTGTTCTCCACGTAAAGCACCCTGAAATCGAACATCCAATCGAGTGCCGACATAACGTTCATCCGTCAGACTCGTCTTGATCTGCAACGATTCGAACAACGTGACAAGTTCATCCATACAGCCGCGTGGCAGCCCCAGGTGTTTTGGAAAATCCTCGCAGCAACTGATGATGCGCGGTTTGCCATAGGTGGAAAGTCGCATCCCTTGTGCCTCGTAGAAATCCGGGTTTTGAAAAGCCGCCAGTCGGACCAAGCGATTCTTCAATGAAGGCGTCAAATCTGCTTTGGGGATATAGATTTGGTTCCCAACCACCAGGTCGATCTGCTCAGGCAGTGGTCCAACCACGGGCGGTTCCTTGTGTCTTCTGGATGGTGGCACAGCCCAAGGCCGGTCGCCATCTTCATCCGTTACAGGAAGACGGATACCCATCAATTCATCCAACTTCTCCGCCTGCCTTACCAAAACCTGCACATCTGCCGGGGTCATTCGGCGCAGGGATGCAAGGGAGGACCATTGATCTTCATATGGAATGAACTGCTCGTTGACAAAAACACTGTTGCCGTTCTCGCGCGGTTTCTTTTGCAGTGGAAGTGCTATCAGATTGCCAAAGCCGCCCTTGGGTAGTGTATCCTGGCTTGGGAAGAAACGGTCATACGAGTCCAACCCAATCTCTGGTCGGCGCTCCATTGTTTGCGAAAGAAGGAAAGTACCCATTTGGCGCGCCTGGGAGGCAGGGACTGGCTCAGCAAAGAATACCCAGACGTGACCCCCATTGCCAGAGCGCGACCGTTCTATAGCCGCAGGAACATTAAACAACGAACAGGTTTCCAGGAATGCCTGAACATCCTGCTGCCAGGAAGCTTTATCGAAGTCTGCAGCCAAAAACCAGCAGGTTTCCTCTGGCAACATGGGATAAACGCCAATGGTAAATGTGCGTCCTGTTTTATCTTGCGGATCAAAACCTTGCAAATGGTTGCGAACCACCAGGTTTGTGACCGGGAGAAATTCACGATGCCCGCAATCTTCACAGCGAATTCTCGGCTTTTCGCAAA
>JAPLGT010000045.1:0-11679 GCA_026390035.1 Chloroflexota bacterium | reverse complement strand
GGGTGAATTGGCATTAAATTCCAAATACTTGGCGGGTTGGGATCTCGGGCGTGCGGCTTAGTTCAACTCGGACAGATGCGGCGGCGCATAGTTGTCTCTTCTTAGACTTTTCTTATTCCTGCCGCATCAATCCTTAATTCGATGGGCCGCCAGCCAATCTACGCCAGCACACTAAGCTTCAGCATCCCTGTGCACGCAAGCATGGCGTGCACAGACAAAAATCTGGCGTTTCGCTTCTGAGCAGCTTTGTTCTGGACGGTGGCACGCTCGTTTTTCCATGCGATTGGATCCTGATGGCTTTCTTAGCCACCATACTAGCGCCTCTAATTAGACACCATGTAGACCGCCCGGCAATAGAAAAAGGAACTGGCGTGACGACCACCAGTTCCTTCTAATTATTTCACTTTGCTATTTTGGATTACGTGTGTTCATTTCACACGCGTTAATGTTATCACCGGGATAACACGCGTTGTTTTCTGCTGATACTCCGCGAAGCCAGGCATGATTGCCACCATTTGATGGTATAAGCGGGTTCGCTCTGGCTCAGACGCAACGGATGCCTGGGCCTGGAATTGTTCTGTGCCGAATTCGACGGTGACCAGCGGGTGTGCAAGGATATTGTGATACCAATCGGGATTGGTGGGGGCGCCAGCTTTAGATGCAAAAATCACCAGGCACTCACCATCGGCAACACAAGCGACCGGATTTATTCGTTCCTGCCCACTCTTTGCCCCAACGGTATGCAGGAGCAGCAATGGTTTTCCAGCAAACTGACCGCCGACATTGCCCGAATTTGCTCGAAACTCATTAATAATAGCCTGGTTCCAATTGTTTGGATTGTTCATATAACCTTCCTTAATCTTCCTGGTTGTTTCATAAAATACAATCTCATTTGCAAAACAAATGTTGTCAATACACACAGATTTCAGGCTCGGGGCCTAACCGACGACAAAACTTTTGTTTACTCGGCCCTCGACCAGTTTCTATTCCACGCATGACCATTTTCCAATTCTGCCCGATCCCACATCCGAAACGACGAGATAAATAAAAAGCCACCCTTGCAGGTGGTTTCTTATCTCAACGACCTGGCAGACAACAAATCAGTCAACCATCTTTTCAGCAGCAGCAGCCTGTACAACCTGAACGATGACGGGACCGACTTCGCCCTCGCACTTAGCATGGGAGATATCGCAGATAGGAAATTTTTCGGACTTATAGCAGCGGCAGAGCATGATCTTTTCATCGGACTCGATCGTGACCGTGTGGCGAATGTGTCCATTCTTTTCGGCAGAAGTTATTTCTGGCATCAGGTACTCCTTGGTGCTGGGTATGATAGGAAAATTGCAACAGGAAATTATAATGTATTCCGGTAAGAAAATGACGTCTTCAATTTTCGGAAACAAGAGGATGCAATTTTCGATCTTGCGCGGCCTGGTGCCTTTTTGGGAAACCGTGACATTCATCATATTGGCCTCATCTTCGTTATACTTTTTAAAAATAAGCATAACGCATTTCATTTACTCGTCACAAGCCTCCCATAAAACACCGCCTTGAGCACCGACTGCCGCAGTCTACAGGCTCGCGCCTCAGTCGCCGGAAACACGCTCTCAACCTGCTGAGCTAGCAAAAGTATCCTGCCTTCCGAAACCAACAGGAAAAAATATCCTAATCACAAAAAGCTGCCATTAGTGGGTATATTATTCCAAAAATATTGGTATGAAACAAATTATCCCGCAGAGAAAACATGAGTATCCGCACCATGTTCATTTTTGCCTTTTACTCCCCCTGATATAAACGCTTTTCATACCCACTGGCGTTTTTCCAATTTGGAAATATTGATGGGTAATGTTGGTTATTGTTGCTATTAGGTCAACCTGCATTATTTGGAAATAAATTTCGGGGTGGAAATCAGGGTATTAGCCAAATAAATTTATTCGAGCATCTGGAATTATTATTTTGATGACATTTGACACATTCATAATGTAATAATATTTGCTATACTGCAACAATGCGGGGAGTTGTTATCATTTCAGATTAAACCCCCAAGCTGGCGTCGATTAAGAATTATTTTTTCATTCTCCTGTACAAAGGTAATTATCCAGCCCTTAAACTGTATATCCCCCGGAATAACATCTTATACATTGTACAGGCTGCTTAAGGCTTAGTTGGGCACGGAGCAGTTGTGAGACTCCAAGGTCACATTTAGATTTAATGCTATCAGAATGGCATTGTCTAATTAATTATTAGCACCATTAAGTGGGGCTCTGACGCGACGGTTTCATTTAGTCTCTAGTTTCTCGTGTCACCATTTTGGAAAGGAGTAACAGCAATGAAAGCAAATAATTTCTTGTTATTTGGGCTGATTATCGTTATCATCGCCGTCATTGGCACCCTGTCTCTACAGGCCAAGGGATTTTTTAACCCTTTGTGGGCGCTTCTAAATATCCAAAGCGGCGCAAAGACGACCATTATTACGAGCGATGCGGTCATTGACAAGATTGAACAGGTTAGCGAGCTTACGACAACTAAATATACCATTCAGCTAGTAGCTAAAAGTGAAGCCGTTGGCGAGTGGTATACATTTGGAGCTACCAATGTAAAAATGCTTCTGATCGCGAAGGGCACAGTAAGAGCCGGATTGGATTTGTCAAAACTCGATGCATCAGCGGTCATTGTGTCAGATGATGGCAAAAGTGTAACCGTAAATTTACCGCCAGTAAAAATATTTGACCGTGATCAAATCTTGAGCAGCAATCCAACTGATACGTATGTGTATGACGTTCAAAAAGGTATTGTTGCCGATTCTATGAGCACGGAGACCCAACTGCGCGGAGTAGCTAACGACCAGCTATTGGAAGCCGCGTGCAAAGACGGCATCATGGATGAAGCAACCAAAAATGCTAAGATCGTCGTCGAACAGCTCTTGAAAACATTCGTGACTAATGTCACAGTGATCAATGCACCTGTACCATCGGTGGATGCCTGCAAAGCAAAGTGACCTGATACGTTCGGTCAAAACCATTTTGCAAAACCTTCCCAATTATGGTGGGTGGGGCAGTTACCCACCCCACCGCCACTCCCGAACCGGGCATGAGACTTTCGCTTCACGCATAGCGGAGCTCTTATGAAGACATGCTCTTTCCAAGAGCAACTCATCACGACTGTGACCGTGGAGTAGTACCGTGTACGCCCCAATATTCCCGCAACCGGTCTGGCAGCCCTGGCATCAGGATGGTTTGCAGGACTGGTTCTCCAAGGGTGATCACAGGGATATCCGGGTATTGCGCAAGTTCATCTTTCAGGTATGGCAGCCAGGCAGGCAGAAAAGTCTGAAAGATATCGATCTGTTTTATCTGGGTTGGGGGCTGGACAAAGAAGTTTTTAAAGAGATTAGTGGCATAAACATGCTGTTTCAAGTCGATGCCAAGTTTTTGGCTCACACCTGAAAGATATGCCCGCGCACTTCCATTTTTATCCAGGTTTAATACCGTTTTGATGGATTTGCGGCTGGCTTCGTTCTTGACTGTTGGATCCTGGCCCAGCACTATAAGTTTGATCGAGCCTGAACCCATAAATGACTGCGGAATGGGAAGACTGGCATCAACATCCTGTCATTCTTCAGACCGTCGAAGATCATCTCAATTTTTTCCGAAACACTTAACATAATAACCCCGCCACTGGTAAGGATTCCTATCTAAAATGCTTCCTGGAATACTCCAAAACCTCGCTCATTGACAACTGCACTGACGAAGGCCCGCTGCGAACATAAAACTCTTCGCCGTTATTCTTCAAGAAAACTGGATCGTCGCTGGGTTCGCATTCCACACGTAATATTTTCGCATCCGCCACATCTTTCAGCCCGAATTGAATATGCTCAACATATTGTTTGCCAATGCGATCATTCACCAGGCTTGAAAAGTGCAGCAGGAACTTATCTTCGTTGGCAAATTGATCCGTCTCAATCCCGAGGACAGAGCCATTATCTTTTACGCCAACCAGAAGCGTACCACCTTCGGTGTTGAGGAAAGCAACAATCGTTTTTAGCGCGCTATTTTCAATCGCCTTGTCAGCCTTGTCTGCTAATAAATTCCAGCGCAGCGTGGCTTTGAATTCCAATTTATCGTTTTCGCCAGTCGCAATCAATTTTTCTTCATCAGACATGGAAGCATCCGCTACTGTTGGCCGTGCGGCCTGGATGGTTTCCATAACCTTATTGTTTTTTACCGGCGTTTTATGATAGTGTTGCGGGTATTGTTTTTCTTCAGTGGTTAACACCCTGACTTCGCTGTTATCCTGCAGGCGTGTATAAGCAAAGGAAACTGCGGGATAGGTGGTATCAATCCGCATCAATTGATCCTTGACACGTTTGCGGCCCTCCATGGAAAACTCCAGGATCATTTCCATGTCTTCTTTGGAGGCCTCACCAGAGGGGAACAATATTTTCATCAGGCCGGAAAAAGTCTTATTCACTCCATCCCGATCGCGGGTTGAAATTTCACTCGAAAGGCGGAAGTGTTCCTGATAATGGGTGGTGTAATCGTAGGTTCGTAATTTGCGCAGAATTTCCGCGAGATAGTCCAGGACAAAGCCATACCCGGTGGAAAACATTTCGCCGCGGATCACTTCCACTTCCCAGCCAGGAATATAGGTATGCAAGCGATCCAGAAAGGCCGAATCATAATATTGAACCGGCAGGTCTTCGAATAGATTGGTGTGCATCAACATATGCTCAAGTTCATTGGATGTATTCCCAACAAAGATCAGCGAAGCCTCCGCGCCGATGGTTTCAATGCCGCGTGAGAAGGTTTTGTTCGCCATATAGTTTTTGAGAATATCCACCAGGGCTTTATTGGCGGTTTTTTTCTTGCCTGCGAACTCATCAAAAGCAACAGTATCCCAATAGCCGACAAGCCCAATTTTTCCGGATGAATTATTGACAAATAATTTTGGCACCGTCACTTCGCCGCCTGAAATCAGGATCCCATGCGGTGAAAAGTCAGAATAGATATGCGATTTACCCGTGCCCTTTGGTCCCAACTCGATCAGATTGTAATTGCGTTCACAGTAGGGGATCAGCCGCATCAATTGAAATAATTTTCCGCGCAGGCTGAATTTGGCGGGGTCGAAGCCCATGCTCTGGACGATCAGATCAATCCACTCATCGAGTGTGAATTGTTTTCGAGCCTGGAGATATTGATCAAAATCAAAAAAAGACATCTGGATCGGCTTGAGCGAAGCCAGGATCCAGGGAATAATGCGCTGGTCTTCGGTGTATTTATATTCCAATTCGGCGATGCACCAGACGCCGCTCACCAATAGTTTGGGGTGCTGGTTGACCGTATCGGAATCGATTAATACCTTGGTGATGCCAAGATTTGAAAAAACGGCTTCATAAGCATCATTCTTATCATTTAACTGCACACTGATCTTGTCAATTACACGATGGCGACCCTTCTCACGGATCACGGACTTGATCAGGTTGGCCTCATTGCGATGCACATAATGCGCACGAATGATCTCTTTGACCGTTTCAATTCCCGACTGCAGGCTGGCTTCATCTGATGTGGCGCAATATTGACCAAGCAAATATTCCAGTACATAGGTGGGGACAACTGCATTGCCCCGAATCGCTTTCACCAGGTCTTTGCGCACAACCAGACCACCAAAATGATCGTTAATCTTTTGATCCAGATAATTCATGTTGTGCCTCGTTGAGACTAAAAATTAAAATCAGAAGTAAATGAGCGCCGAAGTTGATAAGAAATGATCTTGTATTCTTTATAGTGAGAAGTGCCAGGGACCGGCTCTTCGAGTTTTAGATAGACCGTCTGGTTATTAACATCGTCTGCTTTGCGGCTCAGAACGAATTGCTTTCTGACTTCGCGCTCACGCGGATTTTCAGAAGTCAGATCGAAACTCAACGAATGCACATCTGACAATGAAGTTCCATCCTTCGAGTATATGCCAGCCCGCAATTGACGCGGCAACACTTTACCAGAAACCGGCTCGGTCTGATAAAAAGCAATCGAAATCTGTCCCGAGGTAATGATGGATGATGAACTTGTGATGATATCCACTTCCACAATGATCGTGTCACTGCTGCGCTTCTTGTTGATTTTGATCAGTGGGATGACCACTTCCTGTAACGCTGCGCCGCCATGCACATAGCGGCTGCCCGAGCCTTGCTGGCGCAGGCGGTTGATCGATTTCGGGATCATCACCTCATAATCACCGCTTAACCCCAATTGGCTGGCGCTGAATAACTTCAGGCTTTTATTTGGCTGCAGCCCTGTACCAATCACAAACCTGCGATTTCGCATGCTGATTTCATCGCCTTCGGCATCTTTGATGGAGAATTCGCTTTCATCCAGGGCCTGGTTTTGATAAATAAAGCCATGATCAGCCGTGATGATCATGTTGGAAAGGTTTGCGTTGGTCAGTTTTTTGAGAATATCGACAATTTCGCCAATGGCGGCTTGGGCTGCGCCGAAGACGCGTTCTTCAGTTTTTTTGTCATCGCCGGTTGCATCAATCTGGTCATGATACACATAAATGACCTGGTTTGCTTTTGCCAATTCGCGGCTTTCATCCCTGTTCATATTGAGCAAATCAGATGCACTGATGGCTGTTGCGCCTTCTTTAAATGCGCCTCTCAATATCCTGGCGCGATTCTCCGTGCCGGTGGCGCTTTGACCATCCACCTGCAGCGTTCCGTCTTTTGCAATGGTCAACTTTTGGTGAGGCAGCAGCGCCGCCATGCCCAATTGGGTGTAACTGGGAAGCATCGTCAGCATGGGTTCGAGTTCAGCCGTATAACGGTCTTCTTCCTGGATCACCCTGGCAAGTTCTTCGCCTATTTCGTAGCGCAGCGCATCCGAAATGATCACAGCCAGCTTGTTTTTCGTTCCCTGATATTCTTTGACATATCGTTCGAAAAACGCGGATTGAGAAATGACCGGGGCGGCATCCCAGGTTTGAGCAGAGTCGACAAAATGCTGCCAGTTATCGTTTACCGTGAGCAGGAAGTTATTCGAGTACAGATTTTCAACTCGCTCGATCAGTTTTTCGAGCAAGGGCTGTTTTGAAGCACGCACATGGAAAATAAACTTGCGATAGTTTTGATCCAGCCGGAACCAGGTATTTTGATACTTGCGAATCCCATCGGTCATGGATTCCATGCGCAAGTCGGCATTGTCCAATTCGTTGATAAACTGCGAACCGTAATACAGGGCTTCATAAATGTCGCTGAAATCTGTGAACCAGTGTGTGTTACGCCTGCGCCAGATCAAATTGGCGCACTCACCAGCCGAAATGGTGCGGTTGAGGATTTGCTGGGTGAGAACGGTCAGGATCTTTCGATCAATTAATTGGAAAAAGTCGATCTCGATCAGTTTAAGAATGTCTCGGTTCTGTAAATCTTTTTCAATGCCCAGAATACTGGCGCTCTCTTCCGAGAGTTTCTTGAAGGCGTTTTGATAGCGAACATTATCGCGCCAGCGTTTGAGAAAGACCAGCGCATCCTGGGTAAGCATTGATGGCTCTTCCAGGCTAAGAAAATAACAGGCTTTGAACAGGCCAATCGCAAAGTCGTGTATGCCCGGCGTCTGGGATTTATAGCCGAACTGGACTTCGAGCCGCCCCCATAAAAAGCCATCCAGGTTGCAGCGTTGTATTAAATCAAATTTCTCGTGTCTATCTTCAGCAAGTTCTGCCAGCAGGATTTCCAGAACGCTTTCGACACGGTTTTCCGCGCCAGCGTCCGCGTTGACGCACACGGCCAGCATTTTGATGCGAATTGTATTGTGTGAATCATCGGCGCTCAAGCGGGGCTTCAGCGCCGAGCGGCGTGAATCATTCTTAAAAAACTCGATATGTTCCTGCACCAGTTCCCACAGGCTGGGCGCTAATTCCAGTTCACTCATCCACAGCGAAACCTGGTCGGCGCTGAAAAGACCCTGCGTCAGGAGCACATCCAGCAGCCAGTTGTTTAGATTATCGGGCTGCGGGCCTGCGTGATACAGCAGGAATTTTTGGCCGGGCTTTTCGCGCAAAATATGATATTTGACCCCGAACTCATTATTATGCAGTTCGATCACTTCCACACCCGGAATCAATAAAGTCTCATATTCCTGGCGCAGTTCTTTTTTGGCGTCATACCAAAAGACGATACGGTACTTGTCAAAGAGACGGGTGATAGCCTGTGTGATTTTATCCATGCGCTGATTATCCCATGTTGCCCGGGCTGCTACGGGGGAAAGCATCCACAGCGAAATATTCAAGTTAAATAATAATAATTATAGAGATCCTATCTCGTCTTTCGTTGCGCGACAGGCGCTGAAAATTCGGGGATATTTATACCTGACCTCTTTTTTCGATGTATTTCACCCCGGGCAGATCCTTGAAATGTTCATCCTGTGTCCAGAGAGTGGCCTCACAGGCGATGGCGCTGGCATAAATGACGCTATCCGCCAGCGGCAGGTGATAATCCAACGAGAGCTGGCCGGCTTGCAAGGCAATCGCCTCATTCAATTCGAGCAGATGACCACGATACAAACGGCTGACGCCTTCCAGAGCCGCTTCTTTGCCGAGCTGCTGACTGAGCCGTTTGAAAACCTCATACAGGCAGATCGTGGGTACAAACAGATGCGCTTCATCCTGGATGGCGGGCGCGAAGAAACCGGCGTTACCAGCATTGGCAAAATACTCCAACCAGCCGCACGAATCGACAACGTTCATACCCGGTCTGCCTCTTCCCGCTCAATATTGGTATCGATACCTGGAAACATCCCGCGCGCCTGTTCGATGGGTGGCACAAAAATCAGGCGCAGGCTTTTTTCAAAGGGAATAAAAACCACTTTATAACCTGGTTTGACATTATACTGATCCCGAATCTTGCGTGGAATGACGATCTGGTATTTGGATGAAATCGTGGCAGCGTCCATAATCTTACATCTCCTTATCGAATGGCAATGGTAAGAATAGTATAGCACCTATTGCCTTTTTTCCAAATGATGTATTCAGTAGAAAAAAGCGCACAGTTCCATTCTTCTATCGATCCCATGATCAGCCTTTTTGCTTAACTGTGCCTCCTACATCTACAACCCCACAATCTTCTGCAGCGCATTCCCAAACTTCCCGTAGTTGACCTTAACGCCATCATCCAGATCAATCTTGACCTGCTCTGTTGCCAGCGGATAGAGCACATCATCCTCATATTCTTTCAACTCGGACAGTATCTTGTTGACCTGGGTGATCTCTTTCAGGGCTTTGGTCTTCTGGCTCTGACTGGCGCTGCCGCTGACCGAGGTGCGTTCCAATTGCACCTTATGCGCGGCCAGTTTTTTGGTGTACTCGCGCAGGTAGTCATTCAGCACGATCGAAACGGTGTCGGGTTGGTAGCGGTGCATATAGATCAGCGCGTTAAAACTGCCCTTGGGGCTGGAGAACATCCAGTAAATCGGGCGTTTCTTGTAAGTCTGGACATGGTCTTTGTAGAATTCCTTGACGAAATAACTGCGCACATCGCGCCCGATGGCTTCTTCGATGAAGGCCAGATTTTCGTCGTAATGCTCTTTGCCAAAAGTAACGCGCAAAAAATCCTTAAAGCGTTCGGCGATGTCATCGCTGAACCATTCGCCTTCCAGCACAGGGATGACGTTGTCTTCATCAGGAAGAAAGTGGGTCGTGGATAGTGGGCAGTGGGGAGTTACTTCAAACTGTTCATCAGCCCATACAGTAATCGGCTTACTTCTTCCGATAGGCTGAGAATTTGATTGGCGGTATCGCTCGTTACATAATTCAAGCGCTGGGCAAGCAGGATTTGGGTCTCCATCTCGGCTCTTGAACCGTTCGCAATTGACAAGAAATTCAGAAATTCCGCCGTTGATTTTCTGGCCTGGCCTTCGGCTATGTTCGATGGAATCGACACCGCCGAACGCCTGACTTGACTCGTCAGACCGTAAAGTTCTTCCTTCGGAAATTGTTTTGTTGCCAGATACACGTTTTCCACCAGATTCATTGCTTTCTGCCAAGCGATCAACTCTCTGTAATTGCGAACTGTCGTCATCTTTTTCTCCTTTACTATCCACTATCCACTCTCCACTTTTCTCAAATAGTCCTTGAGTGTCTCGCCCTGGTTTGCCAGCACCAGACCTGGTTTATCGAGCGAGTAGCGACCGATCGCCAGCACCCGCCAACCGGTCAATTTTTGGTTGGCGGCCTTTAAAGCAGCGCTAACCTGGGCGCCAGCGAGAAATGCGATTCTGGATCTGGTCATCCCCCAGGCTGTGGCCAAAATCTTTCAGATGCTGGCGCGCGCCCAGCCATTCAAGATCTGCCAGGTTTTCCTGGAGCGGAACATCCTGGCGCAGCGTGGCCAATTGTCGGTAGAGCAGCGCAGCAGCTTTGCCCTGGGCCAGGCTCTCAGCCAGGCGCACTGCCCGCCCGGCACTCAATCCCCAGCCCTGGGGATCATCCGGGATGGCTTCGAGATGTTCATAGCGCGCAAGCACAGCAGCCGCCGATTTTGCTCCCCAGCCCGCGATCCCAGGGTAGCCATCCGCCGCATCTCCCACCAAGGCCAACCAATCTGGAATGGATCGCGGACCTACGCCAAACTTATCCCAGACACCTTGCTCATCGAGCACGATCTCACGCCGGCGATCCCAGCACACAATCCGGCTGCCCGAAACCAACTGGGCCAGATCTTTATCCGGCGAGCCGATGATGATCTGCTCCACGGACGGTTCGTGCTCAAAGCGCGCCGTGGCACTCGCCAGGGCATCGTCAGCCTCAAATGCCACCATGGGCCAGACAACCAACCCCAGCGCGGCGGCGGCATCTTCAGCCAATGAAAACTGGGCGATCAGCTGCTGATCAACACCAGCGCCGGTTTTATAGCCGCTGAAAAGCTGGTTGCGAAAAGACTCTATAACGTGATCGAAGGCGACCGCGACATGCGTCACGCCCGGCTGCGCCAGCAGTGCGATCAGGCTTTTTAGAAGACCGAGGGTTGCGCCGACCTCCTGGCCATTCGGGGCTTGCCGGGGCGGGGCGCCGAAATGATGGCGGAACAACTCATAGGTGCCATCGATCAGGTGAATTTTCATTGGAAGTATTTTCCTTTTCTTTGTCTAAAAAAATGGTACTACCCAGAATCGTGGAGAAAAAATATTTAATCTGCACTAACAAGTGCAGGTATTGCAGGGACGCTTGTGGGTGTTTGTATCACGAATAAGTGCCAAATGAACGAAGGGCACGCAGTTTCTTTGGAAAATATATCGCGAAAAAGCGCTGATTGATTATATCCCGCTGACCTGATGAGAGCCAAAAATGGTACTACCCACTGGCCCAGGCTAGACTAACCATCCCAAGCAGTGCTTGTCAACCCAGGCTGATCGGGAGGCTTGTCTGCCGGGCAAACCGTGATGAACACGCCCAGCTCTGCGCACAGCAAAAATCAGAAGGGTACCGAGAAAACCGCTGAGCCGCCGAGCAGCTGCAAAAAATACAGGACCGGCTGTTTCTGTATTCTACTGCGCCTGGCAGCTGCAGCTCGCCAGCGCCAGGGCAGCTCAATCGCAATTTTCGGATTGGTGCCCAGAAGCCAGTCTGTGCCCGCCGGACCCAGTCGCGCAGGTTCGGGCTTGTGCTCAACCCGGAGCGGATGGCCTGGTTCCG
>JAPLGT010000241.1:0-4829 GCA_026390035.1 Chloroflexota bacterium | reverse complement strand
TTCTTATGTCCAACTCAATCCGGCTGAACTTCGACGACAACTTGACCAAAAAACCGCCATCCTTTGGAAAATTTCTCGGTAACATTCTACCTTGATGCAACGTTACATCCAAAGTAACATTTTCTCTTGATGCATTACGGATATAGTGCGGAAGAAAATTAATTGAACAAATTCATCAGGCTCCAAAACAATTGGCACCTTACGCAGAATACTTATGCTCTGTTTTCGTTGGAATTGGTGAGTAATCAGAAAGTATTTTTCCGATGTTAATGGATTTACCTTAAGATTAAAAGTACTGCAAAATGGTTAAATTCAATCGATTTAGTTTCATAATTAGCAATTAATCTATTATAATAGAAAATATGTTCTTAGTACACTGCGTTTTCTTGAATAGTCATTTGTTCGTAAGGTTAAAGGACCTTTTAGCTGTGTCAATTGAGCTTGAAACAACAATATCTTTCAACTTCATTAATTCGATTCAGTGTATGGTTTCTTTCATGCATCAGCAAGTTGAGTAATCCAGCCAGACCCGTTTAATATTTATCTGGAGTCAATAACATGCAAATTAAAGCAGGTGATCTTGTCAGGTTCAAAAAGGGCTTATACCAGGAAGAGGATGGGTTGATTTACCTTGTATTGGAGGTAAACGGAGATCGCTCCATCATTGAATGGGTAAATACAAAGATGACCATCCGGCCGACCAGCCTGGCGATGGTGGCTGATTTGGAGATCTATATGGATGGCCCCCAATTGAAAAGGCTGATAAACAACAGTTCGGAGTCTTGATTATCGGCAAGAATATTTCCCTTTATAATTAGAATTTGCGTTCTAATAACCTTGCGCAATTTCTGAACTTTTGGTAAGATCGTCCCCAACAACTGAATAACCTTGGCCATTCGGTCGCCAAAACTTCCTGTGTAATTCAACCTTAGAAGCGACCACCCACACTATATCTTTGGGATTCAAAGATCACTTGTGTCGGTGGTCGCTTTTTGCTTTAAGCCCTGATGATCGTGCAGGGAAGCCACTTTTCACTCCGGTCACCCGGAATAAGGAGCAGAAA
Source organism: Chloroflexota bacterium (assembly GCA_026390035.1). Taxonomy (GTDB): domain Bacteria; phylum Chloroflexota; class Anaerolineae; order Anaerolineales; family Villigracilaceae; genus UBA5195. Next base: position 3,766 of record JAPLGT010000241.1, on the reverse strand, counting down.
CAAAATGAAAAAAAAGAAACGCTCGCCCATCATGGTTATCGGCTTTGCCATCCTGATCGGTTTTCTGGTCATCGCCCTGTTAAATGGCACCATCCGCCCCACCAGTGTTGTGGCCGCCAAAGTTGGCCTCGCTCCCGGTACGCTGCTGACCGCCGACCTGCTCGAAGTCCGCTCGATCCCGGCTGGCGGAGTTCCCGCGGATGCCTTCAAGGACATCAAAGATGTCGAAGGCCAGATGCTCACCGTGGGCCGCGCACCGGGTGACTTGATCACCGCCTCTGTGGTCGGGAAATCGGCTGCATCCGGCATTCCCTCGCAGCTCGAACCAGGTCATGTGGCCCTGGCGATACGCGTCAACATGTCTTCCGGTGTGGCCGGCCTGATACGCGAAGGCCAGACCGTGACCCTGATCGGCATGCTTGCGCCGGACGTGGTGCAAAGCGCGCTCACCACCATCGCCACAGAGCCCCAGGTCTATAACGTCAATCCGGCTGATCCTTCTGCTCCTACCGCCACCCCAATCCCCACGGCCACGCCTGCACCGATGCAATCCCCAATCGTGCGCATTGCCATCAGCGGCGTGAAAGTCCTGCTCGTGCCGCAGTCCTTCCGCTACCAGGAACTCCCGCCCGGCACCGGCAACGACCAGATGTTTGCCTCGGCGACAACCTCGCAGTCTGCACAATCCGGCAGTGTCGTTGTTCTTGACGTGCCGCTACAGCCGGTCGAGATCAAACCTGGGCTGATGGTCAACCCGACAACCTTGATTGCCGCGCTCAATGAATACGGCAAGCTGCAGCTGGCGATCGAACCTGCTGGTGGTCTGCAAACCGGCGAGATCCTGACTTTGAACCTGGGCGAAATGTACCAGGCGTTGAATAAGGATACTGCCATCAGTGATCCGGCAGCAATCATTCCAACAGCTACCTCGACCATTGCTCCAACAGCATCCCCTTTGGGGACCGCCACAGTTGCCCCATAGGAGCCTCCATGAACGAACGCTTCACTGTGCTCCTGGCCGGCCCAGGACATGAAACCGTCATCTACCAGATGCAGCCTGCCTTCCTGAGCGATCCACGCTTCACCATCGCCGGTTATGCCCAGAGCTGGGAAAGCCTGCAAGGCACGCTCACACAGCTCAAGCCGGACATCCTGGTCATTCAGGCGGATGTCGCCCCTGGTCCGGATGCGCTTAAACCGCTGTTGGCCGGTATGCAGGCCTGGAACGGGATTGGCACCGTGATCCTGCCCAACCAGCAGGCCATGTTCAAGGGTGTGTATGAGTCGATGAACTCTGTTGTGCGCGGAACATTCGTCGCCCCGGTTTCCTGGACGGATATCGCCAATCTGGCCTATGGCTACGCTATGACCGCCCGCGCGCAGGTTGTCAACGCCGCCCCGGCCATGACCGTCCAGCACGCGCTTGCAGGAAATTTCGGCGCATCTGCGAATCAGGCAGTATCTCCGCTGGTCACTGGAACAAAGCGCATTGCTGTGCTCTCGCAGGCGGGCGGAGCCGGCGCATCCACCATCGCCGAGAACCTGGCCTATGAACTGGCCGCCCGGCTCTCGGTGCGCTCGCTGCTCTTCTCATTTGGCCTGCCGCCCGCAGCAGCTGCACATTTCAAACTACGTTACGTACCCAACCTGACCGAATTCTTCGCCCGTCCCGGCAAAGCCTCGGTTCAATCCGCCATCCAACGCATGGAAGGTCTGGACATCCTGCTTGGCCCGGAGGACAGTGAAGAGTACGCTTCGGCGGCCCGGAAAGCCTCGGATGTACGCGCACCGAACAGCATCTACTCAGCCCTGCTGGCCGCCGAAGACGGCTCGTATGGCGCGATGGTGATGGACATGGCTCCGGATGAAACCGAGTGGATGACCCACCCGCTGTTGTTTGCCAACGCGGTGCTGTTGGTCTACCGCCCGATCATGGCCGACTTGTTCGCCCTGCGTCACACCCTGAACATTCTCTCCCGTCTGGGAACTCAGCCACGCGAGGCCATTTACCTGGTAATGAACCAGGCATCCGAAGCCAGCAGCCTGACACCGCGCGCCGTGCAAACTGAGCTCTCGCAGGCCCTGGGTTGGGCACCACCCATCATCGGTGTGATCGAGCAGGATCCTGCGGTACTTCTGGCCCAGGAACAGCGCGTCCCGCCCATCTTGCGCAGTGAAAAGCTGACGCGCGGCATTCGCCAGATTATCGGCTCGCTGTTCCCTGGCATGGAGCGGACACTATCCGAGACACAAACCGAATCGCGCAGCCTGCTGCGTCTCCCGAAGCTGAGATTCGGATAGGAGCAAGTCATGGTCTTGAGCATGCTGAACATCCAACCCAGCGACACGGCCCTGGCTGGTGAAGAACGCGACCGCCTGATCAATGAAGTTATCGACCAGATCAACGCCGAGTTCACGCCAGCCGTCCTGAGCCGCCCGAACGCCGCAGATCGGCTGAAAGTCGAAGAGCGGGTCGTCACCCAGGTTGCCAATGCCTATCGACGCCGCAGCCTGCGCCCCGGTCCACAGGCCGAGGAAAGCCTGGCGGCTGAGATCAGCCGCAGATTGTTGGGGCTGGGTTTCCTTGACCTTCTTCTGCCGCCTGCCCGCACGGATATTTCCGAGATTACGCTCTACTCGCACGGCCTGCTGCAGATCATGCGCAAAGGCGAAGTGCGCTTTGAGACCGTCCCGATGAGGCCGGAAGCGGGCGAAGTTTGGCGCGTACTGGACCGGCTGCTTGGCCCGCAGAACAAGCGCCTGGATGAAGCCAACCCTTCTGTCAACGCCAAATTGCCATCCACCGAACACAACCCGGGCGGCGGGCGCATCAAGGCTCTGCATCCGGTAATCGCCCCGCCTGGCCGGATGCCCTCCATCAACATTCGTCTGTATGAGCAAAAACCGGTCCTGCCGCACTGGCTGATCGAACGCCAGGCGCTCTCGGCGGAGATGATGGCCGATTTACAGATCTGCATGCAGGACGGCCGGCGCACGTTAATCTGCGGTGGGACGCGCACCGGCAAGACCACCATGCTCTCGGCGCTGTGCAATTTCCTGCCAGAAGGCTGGCGTATCCTGAAGATCGAGGACCCGGAAGAGATCTGGATCGACCGCGAAACCGTTCAGACGGTCGAGGCCCGCCCACAGGCGCGCGGCACGGAAGTAACCCCTTACCTGCTGGCGGATGGTGTGGACGATGCCATGCGCATGTCCCCGGACTACCTGATCATCGGCGAAGTCCGCGATGGACGCGCGGCCATGTCGCTCTTTCGCGCCTTGATGACCGGCCATTCCGGCTGCTGCACCCTGCACGCGGAAAGCCCGCGCGAAACCGCGGACCGCCTGGCCGGCCTGATGGGCACGGACATGGGCATCAATCGCGCGGATGCGCTCCGAACGGTCGCAAGCGCCATCGATGTCCAGGTGCAGATCGGCATCCGCCACGATAAACGGCGCGTCATCTCGATCTCGCAGGTCGATAAGGAATTAAAAAACGGCTCGGTCTGGTTCAACACCCTTTGGCGTTATGACGAAAGTTCTTCGGTTGGCGAACCGCGCTGGATGCGAACCGGCGACTGGAAACAGAACGGACAGGAGCTTGATTGATGGATCTCTTTGAACTGGATGACTTTGGGATGGAAGAACCACCCATCTTACAAAAGAAGTTTGTGCTCACCGACGACCATGTTCTGGTGGCAGTCTTTGGCTTCACCATCGGATTGATATTCGGGACACTGCTCGGATCGCTGATTCCTATTTTGAT
>JAPLGT010000114.1:0-22587 GCA_026390035.1 Chloroflexota bacterium | reverse complement strand
TCGTTCCATTCCTATGATATTATCCCTGCGTGCGCCCATTTGGCTCCTCTTATACGCTCGGTCTTCAGTAAACCAAGTATCGCATAAGAGTGCCTCTTGGGCCACATTTTTTATGTCAATCTAATCTGAACCATGCCCAATTTAGATGAGGCAATTTTCTGCACCAGGCGACTGCCAGCATAACGTCCAACGATCATGGCTGCAAAAAACAGGCTGACAGACTGAGCAGCGTCAATTTTCTGCATTTTTAATACATTTTCCAGAAAATCGCCACTCCACGAGATCATGCAGAACTCAACTGAAACTGCAAGAACAATCGCCACCCAATAAAACCAGAATAAAGCTGATAAAGTTTGGCCGGCAGGCTGACTATCGTGTTCGAAAGACGCATCTACAAGGCTGAGCCCCCTGCCCAAGCCAAAATATAAAAATATCGGCGCAGTTGCCACAATACCCAGGGCCAGCCGCCAATCGCCAGCCAAGCGCGCCAACCAACCCACCAGCAAGGGGGCAGCCATCGCCACGAGCGAAGAGATCACATTCGATTCTGAAATGGCAATTGCCCGTTGTTGACCGTGTTTTTCAGAAAGCGCAGCAGGAACAATTGCCAGGATCAGAGAACCAACCAGCCCCATCAGGAAAGAGGCGCCGATCGTTTCCTGGGGAGTTTTACCAAAGATCAGCAAGAGCGCGCTCAGACTCATCCCAATCGCACCAACCCATAACGAACGCCAGCGACCCAGCCTCACGATCACCAGGTGACCACCCAACCCAACCACCAAAATACCCAGCGCAAATGCGCTAAAATGCAAACTACTGACCGTATAAGTTAACTTGAGCTCACTTTTCAAAAATGGCGTTATTGGGCCAAGTATATTCATGAAATACCCAAAAAAAGCCATCAGAAAATAAACCAGCCAGGTAAAACGATCTCGGTTAAAACGAGGAGACATAACGATTATTCCCTTTTTTCTATTGAAGCCATGGGGCATGAACCCCCGATCATCCCCGCAGATATCACAATCAAACGTAGGGTTTTTCATACATAATCAGGTTACTACAGGTATTTTTCAGGATACTTCCCGGATTATTTTAGCACCAGTGTACCCCAGCCACCGAAAATAGTATAATAACAATATCAGACCCGGAAATAAGCAAAAAAAAGGATTCCCATGCTGGAATACGTCAACCTGGATCTCGCGCTGCTCAAAGAGGAATACGATAAGCGTATTGGCCCTCTACAACAGAGAATATACGAATTGGAACATGCCGTTTATGAAGCCAAAGTTCCTGTCATGATCGTCTTTGAAGGTTGGGCTGCCACTGGCAAAGGACGGCTGATCAGTATTCTGGCTGAACGCATGGATCCGCGCGGATTCCGGGTAGTGCCCATCACCCCACCACGCACGATTGAAACCCGTTACCCATGGTTATGGCGTTTTTGGCTGAAGATCCCTGCGCGTGGCCAGATGGTTGCTTATGATACATCCTGGTACAGGCGGGTGCTTACGGACCGTATCAATAAAACTGTCGATAAAAAATCATGGGAATCGGCGTATCAAGATATTGCTGAATTTGAGGAGCAGCTTGCCGCCGATGGCGTGGTAATCCTCAAATTTTGGCTCCATATCAGCAAACAGGAGCAGGAAAAACGTATCAAAAAATTGCTCAAAGATAGCCTGACTTCATGGCAGGTCAGCCCGGAAGATTTGCTTGAGCAAAAGAAATACGAAAAATACAACCAGGCTGTCGAAGATATGCTCTCTCGCACAGATTCTCCACACGCTCAGTGGACCATCGTTGAGACCACGGACCGCTACCATGCGCGAGTTAAAGTACTTGAAACCATCATAAAAGCCCTGGAAGCTCGTTTGGGACTGCCTTCCAGCCTGGGCACGAAACGTCGCCGCAAAGCGGATGAATTGCAAGGAGCCGTCAATGCTTGAGCGCCTCGATCTCTCCCTCGCCGCATCGCGCGAAGATTATGACAAAACCATCAAAGAATTACAGGCCGAGCTACACCAACTGGGCTACCAGGTCTATACACAAAAAAGGCCGGTTGTGATCGTATTTGAAGGTTGGGATGCATCCGGCAAGGGTGGCACAATCAAACGATTAACTGAAAAAATTGACCCGCGCGGGTATATCGTCTGGCCGATCGCTGCCCCAGCCGGAGATGACCGCGAACGTCACTACCTGTACCGCTTCTGGCGACGATTGCCCGAGCAGGGCCAGATTGCGATATTTGACCGGTCCTGGTATGGCCGCGTGCTTGTCGAAAGACTGGAAGGCTATTGCAGCGAAACCGACTGGAAGCGCGCCTACAGTGAAATCAACCAGTTTGAACGCCAACTAACCGATTTTGGCACAATCATATTCAAATTCTGGATGCACATCAGCAAGGATGAACAACTGCGCCGCTTCCGTGAGCGGAAGCGTACCAACTATAAATCCTGGAAAATTACAGACGAAGATTGGCGTAACCGTGGCAAGTGGGAAGATTATCAGGTAGCAGCTGAGGAGATGGTTCTAAAGACCAGTACGCCCAATGCCCCCTGGACACTGGTGGAAGCCAATGATAAATACTACTCACGCATAAAAGTCCTACAAACAGTGGTCGACAAGCTTAAACACGCCCTGAAATAAAATAAATTACAGCAGCAAGATTGCCATGCCCCGGGCAACCAGACCGGCAACCAGCGCCACGATCACGGTTAATGCCGTGATCCACAACATTCCTTTCGTGCCCAATTCACGGCGCAGCATAATTAATGTGGCCACACATGGCACGTAAAACATAACAAAAACCGTGAAAGTGTACAACTGCACCGGGGTCATAACTGTGGCAAAGTTCATTGTGCCCAGTGCCTGACCCAGCATCACCAATGATAATTCTTTGCGCAAAATACCAAAGATAAGCGGCACACCCACCGCGGCAGGCAAATCGAGTACCCAGGTTATCGGACGGATTAATAAATTGAAATAGATAGCCAGGTTAAAATAACTTAATATTGCCAGCACGCCACTCCCTGCGATCAGGGTTGGCCAGGCTTCGACCACGAACTCGCGAATGCGGAACCAGGCTTTATTAAACACCGCTTTCAAAGTCGGCGTTCGATACGGGGGCATTTCAAGGATCAACCCAGGCGTATCTTCCGGCAACAGTTTTGTAAGAATTCGACCCGTAACGGCAATTACAAATAGATTAAAAATATACACACCTAAGGCCGCCAGCGGGCCAAGGTAGTACGCTACCAGGCCGAAAACCACGGCCAACCTGGCCGCACATGGGACAAGCGTCGCCAGAGCTGCTGCCATAAACCGGTCCCGTGGCTCTTCAAGGGTTCGCGTTGACATAATCGCCGGCACATTACAACCATACCCCAAGATAAATGGTACGATTGCTTTTCCATGCAGCCCAATTCGGTGCATCAGTGCATCCATCAAAAATGCCACTCGCGGCAAATAGCCTACATCTTCAAGTAAACCCAGGCCGAGTAAAAAGGGAAGCAGGTAAGGCAGAACAATCGCGATACCGGCTGTGACTCCTTGCAAAATACCACTGACAAGCATACCCCAAAATGTTTGCAGCCCAAGCGGCCCAGTCGTAATAACAATCAACCTGTCAAATATCTTTAATAAGGGCGGCTCGATTAATCGGCCAATCCCATAGACTGCCTGAAAAAATGAAAGCAGGACCAATAAAAGTGTTACATAGCCCCAGATCGGATGCAATAAAACATCATCCAGCCGATCGCGCCAGCTCAGGTTGCGAGCGCCCTGTTTGACAAACTCGCCTGCCAAAATTTGCCCCATCTTGTGACGAGCCAGTGGGTTTTCATCAACCGCTGAAAACCGCAAGGCATAATCCTGGCTGCCCCTGAAGACTTCCATTCCAGCCAGAAACAAACCCTTGACCCCACGGCCCTTGCTGGCAATCAACGGAACTACCTTCACGCCCAGTTTTTTCTCCAACCCAGGCCCATCAACCTTCAATCCCATCCGGAGCGCCTCATCCATCATATTCATGGCCAGGATCAACGGTCGCTTTACAGCCAGGAGTTCGATCGTCAACTCCAAAGATTGGGCCAGGTGAGATGCATCGATCACATTTATGATGACATCCACATCGTTGGATGCCAAATAATCCTTTGCAACAGCTTCGGCAGGGTTTGAACCTGTCAAGGTGTAGGTACCAGGCAAGTCCACCAGATCAATAACTTCACCCCTCACACGCACCTTGCTCTCTGTAAACGTCACAGTGGTGCCATGAAAATTGCCAGTCTCGGCCTTATAACCAGCAACCTGGTTAAAGAGAGTGCTTTTTCCACAGTTAGGTCGACCCACCAGTGCAAATCTCATTCGACGATTTCCACTATAATTTTTTGTGCCACACCACGACCCAACGCCAATTCTCGACCACCAACCTCCACCAGCAAGGGACCATCTAATGGGGCCGAACGCAATATCCGCGCCAAATCACCGGGGTACAATCCGTGATGGAGCAGTCGATCTTGAAATTTAACCCCACCCTCGAAACCCATCACCTTTACCCAGATTCCCGCTTCGATATCTAATAAATGCATAGCAATCCTTTCACCGAACCCTGATTTTACCGTAATAGAGATAAAATAGGATTGTTTGATAACTCAATCTACATTCTGAACCGATTTGCCAGCAGACAATATAAAATGTTCCCTGTCAGAGAGCCCCAGCAATAGATCAAAAATGGGTTTGTTGCAAGAATTCCTTTCCTCCTATAAAATTAACAACAACCAACACCTGAACGCCCAGAAAACGAACCCAATTTATTTTTAGCGTTTCATAAAAGCGGAGTTATTGGACGGTACCTTTTACCGGACAAAGACAACACCATGACCTTTGAGATCACACCTTATTCCATCATCAGCGCAACGGGAGCAGTTATGGCCATTTTTGTGGCTGTAACTGCCTGGCAACGACAAGACGTCTCCGGGGGAAAATCATTAACTGCTCTTGCAGTAGCGGCAGCCATCTGGTCAGGTGGAGCAGCCCTTGAATATGCGACAGTCGGAATTCCAGGGCAAATATTTTGGTCAAAGATAGAATACTTCGGTACCGTCAGTTGCCCGGTGCTGCTGTTGACCTTTGCCCTCGAATATAATCATCTTTACAAATGGCTAACCCGCCGAAATCTTACACTCGTCTTCATTGTTCCGTTGATTACCCTGCTCCTGGCATTCACAAACGAATGGCATGGGCTGATCTGGTCCAGTTTTACACCCAGCCCGGCCGGTAGTAATTTGACAATCTTTGGGCACGGAATCGCTTTTTGGATTGGGGCAGTTGGATATTCCTACCTGATCATGCTAATTGGGACGATCCTGCTAATCCGGGGCGCACTTGATTTACCAAAGACCTATCGGCAACAGGTAATCTTAGTCATCACTGCTGCGCTGACACCCTGGGCTGTCAATGGCATCTATCTAGCGGGTCTCAGTCCGGCCCCCGGTCTCGAGCTAACTCCCCTGGTTGTTGTTATCACAAGCGCAATATTTGCCTGGGCTCTCTTCCAGTTCCATCTACTGGATCTTGTGCCGATCGCACGCCATACATTAATCGAAACAATGAAAGATGGAATGCTGGTACTTGATCAACAAAATCGAGTCGTTGATAAAAACCCAGCAGCCACAAATCTGCTTGGGCCAAAAACTATTATAGATATTGGCAGCTATATCGGAGACAGCTTCTCCAATTGGCCCGAACTGAGGAAACTGTTTTCGCAAAACAATCCCGAATTACCATCCGAAAAAACCGTTGAAGATACCAAAGGGCGTTTCCTGGAAATTAATTTCTCACCTGTCCACGATCGAAAGGGACGTTTTTCAGGTCAATTCGTCGTTTTTCGCGATATTACCGAAAAACGACGAATCCAGGATGAAATCCAGGACGCAAACAAAAGCTTGCGTTTTCAGCTGGCCGAAATTGAAACCCTTCAGGCTAATCTGCGAGAACGTGCCATCCGTGATTCTTTGACCGGCTTATTTAATCGCCGGTATCTGGACGAAACCTTTGAACGCGAGCTATCCCGGGCCAAACGGGACAACTATGAAATCAGTGTACTGATGATCGATATCGACCACTTTAAACACCTGAACGACACCTACGGTCACAAAGCTGGTGATCAGGTGTTGAAAGCATTGGGCGATTTTCTTCTGGTGGGAGTTCGCCAGGGTGATATTGTTTGCCGGTATGGTGGCGAAGAATTTATTATCATCATGCCAGATGTGCATATCAAAGATGCCCAGGCTCGGGCAGCCTCAATTTGCAATAACTTCTGCATTCTGCCAGTCAAATATGAAGGACAGCTGCTTCATTCGACCATTTCTATTGGGGTGGCCATCTTCCCCCAAAACGGTGAGACACCGGATGAAATCATCCGCGCCGCCGATTCTGCCATGTACGCCGCCAAACTAGCCGGGCGTAACACGGTATGTGTCAAATAATGATTATGGATCGCAGAACTTCAGCATAATATCACCAGCCCAAAGACCAAAAAACAAGAATTACCACTATTCATTCGTACTATTTCACACAATAGGTGTAGAATTTCGGTTGAAAAAAAGGAGACCCAAGTTGAAAAAAATAATTGTCTTTATACTTATCGGCGGATTGGTCCTGTTCGGCCTGATCCAACTCATTCCGGTCGATCGCACAAACCCGGCAGTTACAAAAGAACCGAATTGGAGCAGCCCAGAAGCACGCGCCCTTGTCAAAGATAACTGCTTTCAATGTCACAGTAATGAAACCGAATGGCCCTGGTACAGCTACATTGCCCCGGCCTCTTGGTTAATTAAATATGACGTGGCGAAAGGCCGTTCAATATTTAATTACTCGGAATGGGACCAGAATCCCGGCAACCTGAGTGAAATGGTTGAAAACATAGACCGCGGCCGCATGCCGCCCCTGCAATACACTATTTTCCACCCTACTTCCAAAATGAATGCGCAACAAAAGCAGGCCCTGATCGATGCGCTCACAACAACGCTAAAATAAGCTAACCAATAATAAAAAACACTCCCAGGTGATCAAGCCTGGGAGTGTTTTTTATGAACCATCGCCTTTGACTAACCGGAGGATCTCAGGCAGAAGCGCCAAGTTGCATGCCAGCGCTTCCTGATACAAATGACCATCACGACCATCCCAGCTGCCGAAGTAGCCACCAGCCTCCTTCAAGATAACAGGAAATGGACCACAGTCCCAGATAGCCATGATTGGATCAAGCATCGCCTCAGCACGTCCGGTAGCCACCGCCAGGTAACCGTATGCGTCGCTCCAACCTCGTGCAGCATAGGCACACGCATTAACACGCTCCCAGGCTTCTGCACGCCCATGTTTACTCATATTACGGGTATTCGTAAAACACACCCAGGCTCTTGCCATGGATGAAACATCCGAAACATGCGCGCGCCGGCCATTCCACCAGGCACCGCCACCTTCAGAAGCGCACAACATTTCATCGGTGCCGGGGTAGTAAGCTGCCCCCACTTTCACAACCCCATCAATTTCCAAGCCAATCAAGACAGCATACAGTGGAATTCCGCGCATAAAAGATTTCGTGCCATCAATCGGATCGATGATCCAACGCATTGAGCTGCCTTTGGAACCTGTCTCGCCGTATTCTTCACCGAGGATAGCATGGGTTGGGAAGTTCTTTTCCAACTCACCCCGGATAAATATCTCAGCGGCACGATCAGCGGCCGTTACAGGCGTATCATCTGCCTTATAGTCCGGTCGAACTCCAGCATTAAAATATCCCAAAGTAATTCGCCCGGCGCGATAAGCAATGTCAGATATAAAATCCAGATAAGGGAGGAGATCCATGGCTAACCTTTTAGAAAAACTGGGATTTTATTGCCTGAGTGCAACGGTTTCCAGGCAGGTGGGAAAATTCAGACAGCCATAGTATTTTTGGCCTTTTACCGGGCCATTTTTATCAAAGCGCAGCACCATCGTACTCCCACAACGAGGACAAAGTGGGGAGAAATCTGCTCTGTCTGGGGTGGTATCATACGAGTTTATTAATGCGTCGCGGAATCGCTCGGCCAAGAGCTTGATGTCATAAGGCGGGCGGGCTGTAACATGGATCAAGGGCACTCCGGTTGATGCAAATAAGCCATCCAGAAAATGGTCCACAGGCCGGTGATCGGTTTGTTTGGGATAATCCAATTCAATTGCCAGTGCCGGTTTCAGACCTTCAGGCCACAGCAATAAAAAATCGACATTTCTACGCAACAGTTTAGACCCAAATTGCACGTTCTCATTTGGGCGTGCTACAAAAAAAAGGTCAGTCAAGGCCACTTTTGGGCAAACGAAATACTGCCCTTTCACCAGTCCAGTAAGAACATGAAAAAAAGCCGATTCTGCCGGTGAAAGATAATCCTGACGCATACGGTAGGGAAATTCTGGATTTTTGTCTGACATTATTTAATTGTAATAGATAATTGTTATTTTCTAGAGGTTTGCGATCAATTTCTCCAGAAGTACTTCCTCGGCATCCAGAGAATCCAGCTCGCCGTCCAACCAGCCGTTGCGCAAAGCATCCAGAATATCCTGGAAGTAAGGACCAGATACCAGCCCACGCGCTTTTAGTGTATGCCCAGTCGTCCGGGGATGAATATTCCGCCACTGGAGCGCATAAGTTTCAAGGGCTTTCTCACGGGTCACCAGATAGACTACATAAATAGCCAGGAGCGGGACACCATCCAAGCGGGCTACCCACAGAGATGGCTGGCTGCCTTTCAAGGCTGGCAAGTCAAGAAGAAGTGCAGAACCACCCTGGATTACTTTATAGCATGCCATGGAGAAACACAACCCCTCTTGAATCTGCTGAATGACACTTGTGGGTTGATCAAGCAACCACAAGCTGTATGCAAATGTCTCAAAGAGCGAATGAGCTGAATTGGTCGGTGGCAGTCCCCATTCAAGCGGAAATGGAATACCCAGGCAAGAATCCAGCCTCTGATAAATCTCGCTATTCCAGGGCAGACGATCTGAAATTGCCTGAATCAGCCCAAGCTCATCCAGGCGCGCTAAAATCGAGGTAGCTTTTTTTTCTTCCAAAATTAAATCCAACTCATGCCGCAAACGTTCAGGTGAAAGACGCCCCAGCAGAGGTCGGGCATCTTCCATCAGCTGCAGAGTACGTGGTTCGATCTTGAAACCGTAGCGCTGCTCATACCTGACTGCTCGCAGCATGCGCGTTGGATCATCAATAAATGAAAGGGAGTGTAACACTCGCACCAGATGGCGCTCAAGATCAGGCAAGCCGCCGTAATAATCGTGCAATTCGCCAAAATGGCGTCCATCCAGGCGCAGCGCCAGGGTGTTGATCGTGAAGTCACGACGATGCAGATCCAGTTTGATGCTGCCGTGTTCTACGGTCGGCAAGGCACTGGGATGTTCATAAAACTCCTGCCGCGCCGAGATCAAATCAAGGAAGTCAGGTAAAAGCGGGTTCGCCATTTGGCTGCCTGCCAGATACCACCTGGCAGTCCCAAACCTTGCGTGGCTGGTTAGTTTACCGCCGTATTTGGCGACCAAACTTTTACCAAGTAAGATCGCATCCCCCTCAACTACCATATCAAGATCTGCGCTGGGGTGATTCAAAAATAAATCACGCACAAAACCTCCAACGATATAGACAGGCAAATGGCCGCTGGACGCTTGATCTGCTACGGTCTGGATCAAAGCCATTTTTTCAGGAGCCAACATTTTCTGAAGCATGGCAGATATTGAATGGTATTTTGCAGTATTCGGATGGCGGCGTGATAGCATTTTGAGCACGTCGGTACGCGTAACGATGCCAACCAATAGGTGAGATTCAGGCTCTATAACCGGAATCTGACCCCAACCGCTATCCGTCATGACTGCCTGTAAACGTTGGAGTGAATCACCTGGATGAACTGAGATCGAGCCAGCATCCATCAAACTGGCTGCATTCACGTTAAGCCGGTGGCCGGTGGCCCGATCCACCGCGCGCCGCGTCAACAGTCCGACAATTTTTCCATCACTGACTACTGGAAACCCTTCGTACCCATAGCGAGCCATCAGTTTTGCGGCTTCTTGCACAGATGTTTCAGGAGCAATCACACGTGGGCGTTTTGACATGAGTTGTGCAACGCTGACCGCTGGGCGCACAAAACGTGGCAAAATAGCAATTAATTCTTCCCGAACATCCTGAAGCAGCTGCTGTTGACCAGTTTCTCGTTTTATGAGGGCAGCCGCCGCACGGTTGTGCCCGCCGCCTCCAAATTGAGCCGAAATGGCCGCAACGTCAATCTGGTCAGTCCCCGAACGAGCCACGAACCGAACACCTTCGGGTGAATGGACTAACACGAATAGCGCGTCCGGATCGAAAAGATCACGCAATTTATGCGCCAGTGTGGATATTTCTTCGGTAGGATTGCTGGTCTCACCACAAGCCAGCATAACCTGATGCCCGAAAATATCAAGCGTCTCAATATTAGCCAGAAGGTGGTCATAAATATCCCGTTGGTCAATACTCAACGGAGGATTTAGAAAATCTGTAACACTACGCAGCTCGGCACCCTGCTCTAACAACCAACCCACAGCGTGCACGTCCCGCGCGGTAGTGTGCGAATAAGTCAGGGTGCCCGTATCTTCGTAGATCCCCAAAAGCATCAGGGTCGCCTGGATGGGAGTAAGCACCACACCACGTTCCTGAAACATCTCCACAAAATATGTTGCGGTTGCGCCCAGATCAAAACTGACCACTTCCCAATCCATGGGCACCGCCGTCTTGCCTTTTGGATTTTTCTGTGCTGTTCGCTGAGGATGGTGGTCATAGACACGGATTTTTGTATCCTTGCTCATACCCTTAAGGGTGATCAGAGACTGGGTATCCACCAGGGTCACAGATTCGACCGGGCCTTGCGGCAAATCACGCGGATCGATGAACGCAAATTCCAACCCATAAAGCGTGATGAATGCACGCACATTTCGGTTCATCCGGCGCGGCAAAATAGGCAGCGCTCCTTCAATCAGCGCGCCAGCATATAGAGCAGCCATGGCATCAAAATCGGCCTGTTCATGCGTAAGTACGAGATGCATACAAACATTATAGCAAAGAAAGATTGTAGTATAATATTTTCATGTTACTCATCCCGTCTCCGGCCTTCGTTCATAAACCATCCCAGTCTGGATAGATTCATTTCGTCACGATTTGCCAAGCGAATCGAAATGGCGGCTCCCAGACCTGGCGAGCCGTTTTTTATTTATGCTTTTGAATGAACAATTTTGATCTCAACCAGGCAGTAGCAGAGCAAGGACCTGAAACATGGATATCCGTGAACTGACCCAGGCAATGGATGCCTTCGTAACTTCCAAAGGGTGGTACGAACCGACCACCAAACGGCCGCAAACGCCCCGCAATCTTGCAATTTCGCTTTCGCTGGAAGCCGCAGAAATCCTGGAGCATTTTCAATGGCGCGAAGCGCCGGCAGAAAAGAATGAATTAGCAGGCGAATTGGCAGATGTGGCCTTGTATTTGCTGCAGCTTGCATCAGTCTCAGGAATAGATCTGGAAGATGCAATTATCAATAAACTCAAGATTAATGCAACTCGTGAATGGGATAAAGCATGAATGTGACAGTCTTTGGAGGATCACAACCCAGACCAGGCTCTGTGGCATACGTGGAAGCCTACGCTCTGGGCCAGCTCCTGGCAATAGCCGGACACACCGTTCTATCTGGTGGCTACATCGGAACGATGGAAGCCGTTTCGCGAGGCGCAAACGAAGCCGGTGGTCATGTCATTGGCGTAACCTGCCTGGAGATTGAACGCTGGCGCGGTAGCGGTGCAAATGCATGGGTCAAAGAAGAACGTAAATTTGAAACCTGGCACCCTGACCGAGATCGCACTCATGTGGAATCTGATGATTGTGGATGCCATCCACCGGAGGCCGCTCATCCTGGTCGGGCATGGCTGGCAAGCCATGTTTGATCAGGCTTACTCAGAATTGGATGATTACTTTGTGGCGAACCAACGTAATTTGATTCAATTCTCCCCCAATATTCAATCAGCAGCCCGGCTGCTCAATCACAATTCCTAATCCAACTTATTCACTCGTGAGGCAAAAATGTCAGAAGAACAACTTACTCCCCGCTCTGAAAATTTTTCAGACTGGTACAACGAGCTTGTACTAAAAGCAGAGATGGCTGATTACTCCCCCGTCCGTGGCTGCATGGTCGTACGTCCTTATGGTTGGACCCTCTGGGAGAACATGCAGGCCGCACTTGACCGTCGATTCAAGGAAACCGGGCATGTCAACGCAGCCTTTCCCTTGCTGATCCCCAAATCCTTCTTTGAAAAAGAGAAGGAACATGTCGAGGGCTTTGCTCCCGAACTAGCCGTAGTAACTATCGGCGGCGGTGAAGAGCTTGAAGAACCCCTGGTTGTCCGCCCAACTTCTGAAACCATCATCGGTTACATGTACAGCAAGTGGGTAAAATCCTGGCGAGACTTGCCCATATTGATCAACCAATGGGGCAGCGTAGTACGATGGGAGTTACGCACCAAACTCTTCCTGCGAACCACCGAATTCTACTGGCAGGAAGGTCACACAGCACATGCCACCGAAGAAGAGGCCCGCGAAGAGACCCTGCGCATGCTGGACGTTTATGCCGATTTTGCGATCAACGAGGCAGCTATTCCTGTCATCAAAGGCGTCAAATCTGAGACCGAAAAGTTTGCCGGGGCAATTATGTCAACTACCATCGAAGCCATGATGGGCGACACCAAGTCCTTACAATCGGGCACATCGCATTTCCTCGGCCAAAACTTTGCCAAAGCCTTCAACATTCAATATACCGATAAAAATAATGAGTTGCAGTACGCCTGGACAACTTCCTGGGGACTCTCCACACGCATGGTTGGTGCCATCATCATGACCCATGGCGATGACAAAGGCCTGATACTACCTCCCCGCCTGGCACCTATTCAGGTTGTCATCGTGCCCATTTACCGCAACGATGCCGAGAAAGGTGTCGTCATGGAAACCGCTGACCGAATCTTTGCGGAGTTAAAAACTGCTGGCATTCGCCTCAAGATGGATGACCGCGAGGAAGTCACACCTGGATTCAAGTACAACGATTGGGAAATGCGTGGTGTTCCAGTGCGTATGGAAATCGGCCCTAAAGATATAGAGAAGGGTTCCGTCGCCTTGGCCCGCCGCGACCGGCCCGGCAGGGAAGGCAAATCATTCGTCCCCCAGGCTAACCTTTCAGCGACGGTAGCCGACTTGCTAACCGAAATCCAGGCAGCCATGCTCGCCAAGGCGACAGCCTTCCGGGACAGCCACATCCATGATCCCAAAGACATGGCCGAATTGACACTCATTGTCCAGAACGGCTGGGCTTATTCCTGGTGGTGCGAAAGTAAAAGCTGCGAAACCAAGGTCAAAGAGGCCACCAAAGCCTCCACCCGCTGCATGCCCGTTGACCAACCAGAAGGCAGCGGAAACTGTATCGTTTGTGGACAGCCTGCCAAACGCAAGGTTATTTTCGGCAAATCCTATTAATTTCTTGCGTCGCTTCGTCTGGCAATTGTTCGCTCATTGTCCTCTAAATGAAATTTCGACAGGATTGCCTGGTCTCGTCAGATGCCTGCCATAGATATCGCACGTCTAAAAACCCAATCAGCTGTGCTGGTCGAAAAATTCGACCAGCCAGCTGTGTTTATCAAAGAATTGCACCAGATCCTGGATAATTACGCCGATCGGACCGTGCGGCTGGGTGTTGTGGCATCCTATGTATCGGTATTGCCAGCCTACCGTGTGCCTCAGGCTGTGCTGCGCCAGATTGAGATGGAACTCGGCCCACTGGCAGCCACCTTTCCAGAACAAGCCATGGCAATGACCGACGCCCTATGGAAAGATGGCTATTTCGAAAGTCGCATGTTAGCCGCTACAATTCTCGGCCGCATCGATCCGGAAACGCCACTATTGCTTGAACGCATCACTGCCTGGGTTACCCGAACCCGTGATGAGCAGCTGCGCCTATCTCTTCTCAGAACAAGCCTGGCGCGCATCCGCAAGGAAGCGCCCGCCAAATTCTTACAACTGATGCGCAGCTGGCTGGACCCGTCGGTTTCCAAAATGTGGGCAAATGCTATCCACGCAATCATTCCACTCCTGGAAGACCCAGGCTTTCAAAACCTGCCACCTGTATATAATCTATTAAGTCCGGTCATTAAAAGTATTCCATCCATCATGCAAAATGACCTTGCAGATCTGGTCAACGCACTTTACGCCGCGTCACCGGTTGAAACAACCTACTTTTTACGTCAGGTGATCACCGGAGCCAGTTCTCCGCAAATAACCGTCACCATCCGGCGCATCCTGCCGCAGCTCCCCGCGAGCTTGCGTCAGATAGTTCTCGACATCGTCCGCCAGAAATCTTCCAACCCCTAATTTTCTGGTATAATGAATTCCCTGTGACTGGTCCTGCGCGTGGTTTCGGCTGCACGTATGGAGACCGCACTATCCAGAACGAAAGGAGAAGCTACGTCATGCCTTTACAAAAAGAAAAGAAAACCCAGGTGATTACTGATTTTCACCGACACGATACTGACACCGGTTCACCGGATGTACAGATCGCTATTATGACCGAGCGCATCAAGCAACTCACCGAACACTTGCGCGCTAACAAGCACGATGAGTCGTGCCGCCGTGGTCTGCTAATGCTGGTTGGACAGCGCCGCCGTACTCTAGCGTACTTACGCAAGACAGAATACGCCCGCTACCTGGCAATCACAGAACGCTTAAACCTGCGCCACAAATAACCCAGAAATGTTTTGCAGGGGCGACCCCAACACTGGGGTCGCCCCTATCTTATTCAATGGTCGGTGTAACTCTTTTCAGAGAACACCCTTAACAACTATTCCGCACCTGTCGTCAGGAATTGAAAGATGTTTACAACTCCGCAAAAGTGCCAGTTCCAGCACTCTCGGGTTGTCACCATCCTTCAGTCCCTGATCAGGTGGGAAAAATATCGCGATGCGGGAAATTCTCTCGCTGCGCAGGAGACAATTTATGAAACCAGAAACAAAACGCTATTCAGCCACTGTTGGTACACGTACAGTTACATTTGAAACCGGCAAACTAGCCCACCAGGCAGGTGGCGCTGTCACAATCGCCCTCGGCGAGTCGATCGTTTTTGCAGCAGCCACCATGGGCGGCGTTCGAGATGGAATTGATTTTTTCCCACTCTCCGTAGAATATGAAGAAAGACTTTATGCTGGCGGTAAAATTCCCGGATCGTTCTTCCGCCGCGAAGGACGCCCATCCACTGATGCCATCCTGACTGCACGGCTTACCGATCGACCGCTGCGCCCTCTGTTTGCTCACGGCATGCGTAATGAAGTTCAGGTCATGATGTTTTCACTCTCGGCCGACGGAATCAACCCACTGGATGTCCTGGCCATTAATGCCGCTTCCGCCGCTGTGATGATTTCAGATATCCCTTGGGGTGGTCCGGTTGGCGCAGTGCGTATTGGTCGTGTTAATGGTGAGTTTGTTATCAACCCCACTTTTGACGAAATTGAAAAATCCGATCTCGATTTACGCCTGGCCGGGACTCGCGATGCCATTCTGATGGTCGAATGCGGAGCAGATGAGATCCCCGAAGACGTCATGGTAGCCGCCCTAAATTTGGGGCACAAATCCATTCAGCCAATCATCGATTTACAACTCCAGATGCAAGCTGAAGTTGGCAAGCCCAAACGCGAAGCCAGCTTCTCGAATGCCGCAGATGAAATCAACAAACAGGTATTCGCACGCGTTAGCGGCCCGATGAACGAATTGCTTGACAAACCGCTCTCCAAAATCGAATTTTACAGTGGCATGGAAGCACTCCAGACAGAAGTTGTCGCAGAAATTTGCACGGTCCCCGCAAATGCCAATTCCGCGGATTACCCATCTGTTAAAGATGTCAAATCTGCCTTTGCAGATGCCGAAGGCACTGTCGTACGCGAACGCATCCTGAGCATGGGCAAACGCCCTGATGGACGTACCCCCACCGAAATCCGCCCAATTTGGTGCGAAGTCGAAATTTCACCCCGCGCACACGGATCGGGCCTCTTCACCCGCGGCGAGACCCAGGTCTTAACCATGGCTACACTCGGAACTCTTGGTGAAGCTCAAGAACTTGATAACCTCAGCCCGGTAGATTCAAAACGTTACATGCATCACTACAATTTCCCGCCTTACTCCACAGGCGAAGTCAAACCCCTGCGCGGACAATCCCGCCGCGAAACTGGGCACGGTGCGCTGGCCGAACGCGCGCTCGAACCTGTTATCCCCAACCAAGAGACTTTCCCATACACTCTGAGACTGGTCTCCGAAGTATTGGCCTCGAATGGCTCATCATCAATGGCCTCTGTCTGTGGCTCCACCCTGGCCTTAATGGATGCCGGCGTGCCGATCAAATCACCCGTAGCAGGTGTTGCCATGGGCCTTGTTACTGATGCCACTGGCCGTTACAAGATCCTGACGGATATTCAGGGTACAGAAGACCATCTCGGCGATATGGATTTCAAAGTTGCCGGAACAAAAAATGGGATCACTGCCCTGCAGATGGATATCAAAATCAGCGGCTTGAGCACAGAAATGATGGAAGAAGCACTGGGGCAGGCTCATGAAGCTCGCCTATTCATTCTGGACAAGATGTTGGAAGTAATCGCTGAACCACGTTCCAGCTTGAAACCACACGCTCCTCGCATTATCACCGTCAAAATCCCGGTGGATAAGATTGGCGCGCTGATCGGACCTGGCGGTAAAAATATCCGGGCATTGCAAGAAGAGACCAAGGTTAAGATTGATGTTCAGGAAGACGGAACTGTCTACATTGCATCTATCGATGGCATAGGCGCAGAAATTGCCCGCCAGCGTGTGGAAGCATTAGGCGAGACCGCCGAACTCGGACGCATCTATACTGGCAAAGTTGTACGCATTGCTGACTTCGGCGCCTTCGTCGAAATTGTGCCCGGCATGGATGGTCTGGTTCACATCTCACAGCTCGATAGCGAACGCGTAAATAAAGTCGAAGACATTGTCAACATGGGCGATGAGATCACCGTCATGGTTACAGGGATTGACCCCGCTGGCAAGATTCGGCTTTCACGTCAGGCTGTGCTCGAAGGTTGGACACTCCAAGAAGCGCAAGAACGCGACGCCAAAAAAAGCGGACCTCGCCCTGGCGGTGACCGTGGTGGTCGTCCCAGCGGAGATCGCGGCGGACGCCCAGGTGGCGATCGCGGTGGACGCGGTGGCGGCGGTAATGATCGCCGGCGCTAATTCAACCGAAGGAAATTAACTACGAGCATAAGGGCGGGTCTCGGACCCGCCTTTATGTTGTCTACAGGTAAAACTGCACCATGGTCAACCGTACCCGCAGCCTTTTCATTAAGTACCCACCTCAATTCTGGTTAATGTTATCCGGCATCTTCATCAGCACAGCTGGTGCAGGAATGATCGGACCATTCTTGATGATCTATGCCAGCGAAAAACTTGGGCTGCCCATCAGCACGGTTGTAACACTCATCACGATCAATGCCGGCACAGGGCTATTTTCATCTTTTATTGCCGGAACCCTGGCCGACAAAGTTGGCCGTAAAATCGTGATGGTCGTCAGCCTGGCTGCGAATGGGCTGATTTTCCTTTTCATGATGCAAGCCAATACCTACGCAGGCTTTGCTTTCCTAATGTTTCTGACTGGCTTGGTAAACCCACTGTACCAGGTGGGCGCAGATGCCATGTTGGCTGATCTCATTCCCCAAGAAAAACGAAATGATGCTTATGCCATTAACCGCATTATGAATAATGCCGGGTTTGCGATCGGCCCTGCCATCGGCGGTTTTATTGCTTCGGTCTCATATAATTATGCTTTTATCGGGGCAGCAGCTGGTATGCTCACATATAGCCTGCTCTTAATATTCTTCGCGCACGAAACTCTGGATAAATCCGCGTACACTACCCTGGCAAAAAAGCCCGACGGTGGCTACGCGCAGGTTTTTAAGGACCGCAATTACCTGGCATTTGTGTTAACCCTTGGTGGCGGCTTAATCGCCCCTGGCATGCTTTGGGTTCTCTTGGCAGTTTACGCCAAGACAAATTTCGGCATGCCCGAGAATCAATTTGGATGGATTCCAACAACCAACGCTGTCATGTGCGTTTTTGTCCAATATTTTATCAGCCAAATTACACGCCGATATAGACCCTTACCGGTTGCCGCGGTTGGTATGTTTATTTATGCGCTCGGAGTTGGCAGCGTGGCATTGATGAGCAACTTCTGGGGGTTCTGGCTATCCATGGTAATCATGACCTTCGGTGAATTGACTCTGGTACCAACAGCCAGCACCTACGTTGCTAATATTTCGCCTGCTGATTTGCGCGGAAGATACATGAGTGTTTACTGGTTGGCCTGGGGTATTTCGAGAAGCGGCGCACCAATGATCGGCGGTTGGCTGAACGATAACATCTCGCCACGCGCCATTTGGGCCGGAGGGCTCGTAATTGGGCTTTGCAGCACCATCGGCCTTTTGCTGATATCACGTCAACAACAAAGGGTTACAACAAGCGCATGATAACCCCAAACTTGAATTTTTTCAGCAAACTTCGAAACACATACCATCATTATCCACGCCAGTTCTGGCTGGTTGCTGCTGGCGTTCTGTTGAGCTCTGCAGGATCAAGTCTCATCTGGCCCTTCCAGCTAATATATATCAGTAAAACTTTAACCCTGCCAATTTCATCAGTGGCCACCTTGATCTCCATAAGTTCGCTCACCGGGCTGCTGGCATCCTTTGTCGGGGGAGCAATCGCGGACCGTTTCGGACGCAAATTAATCATGTTCATCGCCCAGGTATCTCACGGCCTGGCCTATATCATGATGAGCCGGGCCAACACTTACGTCGGTTTTATTATCCCGATGACCATCATGGGGATCGCCATGCCCTTTTATTCGATCGGCTCCGATGCCATGATGGCAGACATCATCCCTTCCGAAAAACGCACAAGCGCCTTTGCCATTCTGAGAATGATCAACAACGCAGGCATCGCGATCGGCCCAGCGATAGGCGGCCTGATCGTTGCCAGTTCATACACAACTGCATTTTATCTGGCAGCGGGTGGCATGCTTTCTTACAGCCTGCTTTTGATCACATCTGTACGCGAAACACTGCAGAAAAAAGTAATTCCCGCTATTGCCCAGAAAAAAGAAATGTTGGGCGGATATGGACGTGTGCTGAGTGATGGTGGTTTTGTAGCCTTTGTCTCCGCCATTACAGTAGGCATGATCGCGCCGCTCATGATGTGGATCCTGCTGGCAGTCTACATCAACAAATATTATGGCATTCCTGAATATCTTTACAGCTGGATGCCGATCACAAATGCCATGATGTGCGTTTTTGTACAATACCCCGTTACAATGTTTACCCGTAAAATGCGCGCAAAAACTGCCATCACCCTGGGCATGTTTGTTTATGCAATTGGAGTTGGCAGCGTAGCCGTTATGACTGGTTTCTGGGGCTTCTGGCTCAGCATGGTCATCATGTCGATGGGAGAATTAATCCTGGTACCCACTGGCAGCAAGTATGTGGCCGATATTGCCCCTGAAGACCTGCGAGGACGTTACATGAGCATCTACTGGCTGACTTGGGGCGTTTCACGTACAGTCGCACCCATGGTTGGCGGCTACTTGCACGATGCCATCGCTCCTCAAGCCATCTGGTGGGGTGGCCTTGCGATCGGTTTAGTCAGCACATTAGGCTTGTTCCTGCTCTCGCGCCGTCCAGAAAATTTTGCGCAAACAGCGCCTTTGGAACAATGAAATGATAATGCGCTTGCTTTTAACAACGAAAGGGGTCGAAGCATGAAACGTTTTATTGCATTTTTGCGTGCCATAAACATCAGCGGTCACAACCTGCAAATGGAGCTGTTGCGCCAATTATTTCAAGACCTCGGGTATGCCAAAGTGGAAACATTCATCGCCAGTGGCAATGTCATCTTTGAAACCCCAATCGAAGATACACTTGGATTGGAACAGAGCATTCGAACAAAACTACGCGATGGACTGGGCTACGACGTGGCTGTTTTTATCCGTACAGACGTGGAAGTCGCCGCCATCGCAGCCTACCAACCCTTTTCTCAAGCTAAAATGGATGCGGCAGTTGCTTTCAACGTCGCTTTTTTAAGCGTTTCACCTGACGAACAGTCAAATTTGAAACTGATGGCATTAATATCCAGTATTGATGACTTCCATATATACAAACGTGAGATATACTGGATATGCAGGAAAAAACAAAGTGAATCCAGCTTTTCCAATGCCGTACTTGAAAAGACCATCGGCATGCAAACAAGCCTGCGTGGAATCAATACCATCAAAAAACTTTCCGCGAAATACCCAGCCTCCTGAGCAGCAACCGAACATCGCCATAACTACCAAATCAATAATATTGCAGCTTAGAATATGAGAAGTTTTTTGGAAGTAAAATTATTAGTTGGTTGATACTCTAACATGAGTGGAAGGAGAAATTTTGAACAAACCTTTGAATACGAATGAACTTGAGCACCTGCAAAACTTTGTAGGCTATGGACGTCTGGACGCTGATATTTGGTTTCTCGGTTTTGAAGAAACCAGCGGGGAAGCAGATAAACTCCGCAATCGGTTAAAGTTTCATCAAGTGGAAGATTGTGCCGATGCACAAAATACCCTCGATATCTCGCAAGCCCAATTCGGAGAAGAAAATCTTCAGGGTGCCTGGGCTGGTATTTGTGAGATCATGCTCAAACTGGAAGGAATAAATCCTTCCCAGGAAGATATTCAAAAATACCGGGCTGACCATCTTGCACGCAATGATGGCGCGACCCTACTTTGCGAAATGATGCCCATCCCCATGCCTACGACTGCAGATTGGCCATACGAAGGCACAATCACCCAATACGAATCGCGGGAAGCATATTACGCGGAAGTCAAACCGCTCAGAATTGATTTATTGGGAGCTTTGATCAATCAGCACCTCCCCAAAATGATCATCGGATATGGTCAAGCTAACTGGTCAGACTACCAGGAACTATTTCACGATATTAGTTTATCCCCCAGTGGACAGTTTCTTTTAGGCTGGAATGCTAATACCGTGGTAATCCTGTGCGACCATTTTTCAATGGATACCATAAACGGCAAATATGACGATCTTGTTGCCTTGATCCTTGAACATAGCCTGAGCATCGAAACTGCCAAACCTGTCGGCCCAATTCCGCTTTCAAAAGCCGAACTCGCCAGGCAAAAGAAAGAAGCAGCCAAAAGAGCTTCGGCAGCAAAACGCAAACCATCGGCCCAACACAACCCATCCGATCCATACTGTGTTTGTGCATATTGCCTGGGCTACGAGAGCAATTGATCCAGCCAGTTTCCTAAACCGAAAACCTTATTCAAACAAATAACCATCCAGGTTTATTCTCACCAAGAGAATTTGCCATGTATGGTTATTTTTAATATCCCAACAACGCTTCCAAACGCGCCTTTACTGCTGGCCACTCACCATCGATGATGCTGAAATATACTGAATGACGGAAAACACCTCCATCCAGAACCATATGGTTTCTAAGCACACCTTCACGAACCGCCCCAATTCGTTCAATAGCCTTCAAAGAGCGCTCATTACGCTCATCCGCCTTAAATTGGACACGGATGCAGCCAAGCGTCTCAAAAGCATGCTTCAGAAGCAAATACTTCGATTCTGTATTGACCATCGTTCTTTGAAACTTTGTTCCAAACCAGGTGCCGCCTATTTCCAGACCATGATGACTCGGCCGGATGTCCAGATAACGGGTCGCACCAGTCAGACTGCCTGATCCAAGATGTCTGACAGCAAACGGCAGGTCGGTGCCGGCAGCTTTCCTTGCTAAAATATCCAGCACCCAAGCCGTCATTTTCTCTTCGCTGGTCACATCTCCATAAAGCATATAATGCCAAATTTGTGGGTCGTTACCAACCAGGCTCAACCCGGGGATATGTATCTCACTGAGAGGCTCCATGCGTACATATTTCCCCGCCAACACAACTGGTTCAACTATCAACATGCGCTGCTCCCATCGGAAAAATATCTTTGATCTTCTGGGCTCGAAAATCAAATATGCCCTTCAATCTGGCACCAATCCAGATTGCATTCAACAGATCACCCAGGAGGCCAAAACCAATTACATAGCTGACATTGTCAATCATCCGCGTACCACCAGCGACTGACTCAAATCTATGCTCATGGTACCAATAACGATACGGGCCAATTCGCTGCTCATCGACAAAATATTCTGGTTCACGCACGTGCGCAATTTCCGTAAGCCACAAAGAACGTAAGCCGGGTACAAATTCAACCTGGTATTGAATATTCCTAGTTCTAATGTTTTTTGTGGTCATCGTTTACAGCCAGACATGGAGGTTGCAACCAGCAAATTGTGCAACCAATTCGGGTGATAAACGAAACCGTTCATTCTGTGAGCTGGCGATGAGTAGGTTTTGCTGATTTCTGCAC
>JAPLGT010000069.1:0-20966 GCA_026390035.1 Chloroflexota bacterium | reverse complement strand
TTCAGTACCATATACCAGACCAGCCCTATGTTTTCAAGCAGCAATCCTTCCTGGCATTCCTGGCAACCCGCCTGCGCACAACCAAATCGGGCTTTTCCTTTTGTTGAACAACACGGTACAATCATCAAGACACCTCCTTTTCGGATTTTTGGATTTCGTCAATCACATTATCCTTAAGAAGGTGTCTCTTTTTATGCCTTTTCTTGAGTTGCTTCCCCCTTATTTTTTGAGTTGCATTATCTCTTCCCGACTTGTTGCCCTATCCCAGAATTAATAAGCAAAGCAACACTCCATAACCAACAGCGATACTTATTCCTCCGATCCAGACCTGGCAAAAGTAGTGAATTTCCACACCCATTAAAATATCAAAAAAGCCTGCGCATCGCTTGCCCCCGGTATTTCGCTCTTGGGTATATTTTTAAAAGAAACTCAACTACCTGAACAAAAAAGATCCGGAGAGGAACTTGGGAAAGTATGGTGTGGCAAGCAATCATACCTGTGCAGTTGTCAGCGTTTGCGGATACGGTTTGCGTAAGCAACCACCTGCGAGCGATTCTCCACTCCAATGCGTTGAATAATACGATGCACGTGCGAACGAACAGTGGTTTCCTCGATATTGAGAGCATTGCTAATTTCGTAATCAGAACGTCCATCACCAAGCAAGACCAGGATTTCTTCCTGGCGCGAAGTGAGTGGTTCGTCAACCGCACTTTTCACATCGACTGAATTGGGGGATGATTTCATTTCACGGAGATTTTTAAATAGTTTTGCGGCGATACCTGATGGCAAGTATGGGAGACCATCTGCTATTTTCCGTATAGCCTCGAGCAGATAGGTACGCGAAGCTGTCTTGGGAAAGTAACCCAGGGCACCAGCCTGAATGGCAGCCATCACTTTGTCATCATCTTCAAAACTTGTAACCACCAAGATCTTAGCCCGTGGATTAAATGTACAAATTGCCGAGACTGCTTCCAATCCATTCATACCAGGCATGAGCAGATCCATCAGGATCACATCTGGGTTAAGATCAGCGGCAAGCTTTAGGGCTTCAAATCCATTCGCGGCTTCGCCAATCACTTCCATGTCATTTTCTTCATTCAATGCCGTCAGCATGGCTTCGCGCATCATGGGATGGTCATCAACTACCAGAATTCTTATTTTTTCCATATCTTATCCTTGGTTATTTGATCTCTGCGCTAAACTTCACACGAGTACCATTACTCGGTGATGAAAAAATTGTCAACTCACCGTCAAGTAAATTCGCGCGCTCCCGCATACTCTGCAAACCCATTCCACCGGTAAACGTCCGGGCAGGATCAAAGCCTTTGCCATTATCAACAATCTCCAGGCAAAAATATTTCGGAAAACAATGTATGTTGATCTGAATCTTGCGCGCCTGGGCATGTTTCAAGGCGTTATTCAATGCTTCGAGGGTGATCGCGAAAAGGTTTTTGTACCATTCGCGTGGACAATAATCCATGGAGCCTTCTTGAATGATCTTTGTCCCAACACCCGCATGGCGTTCAACAGTTAGTAACCTGATTTCCAAATCCTGGATAAAATTCACACCGCGATCATCAAGGTGAGGTTGCGTCTGATACAACATGAGACGCGTCTCTTTAAGCGCCTGACTGGCACTTTCTTGCAAGCGCTCTGCAATCTGCAGGCCCCTTTCTACTTTCCCTTTTTCAAGAGTCGAAACAAGTGTCTCAGAAAAAAGCATCAACCCATGGATTGATTGATTGACTGAATCATGAAGATCGCGCGCCAAACGCTGGCGTTCTTCCATAGCAGTCATTTTCAACAAGGCTTCTGCGGCTTGCTTACGTTCGGTAATATCAACAATGGATGCCAGAATATTCCGGGCGGTGCCATCCGGGTTGCGATAACTGGATACATAGGTACTGGTATAAACTATCAGGTTATCTTTGCGAACAAAGCGCTTATCCACCTGGTATGAATCACGTTTATTGAGTAGCAGCTCGTTGAACAAGATTATTTCAACTTCAATATCCGCCGGAAAGGTCAGGTCACTCCAGGTAAAGTCATAAAGCTCTGCTGGGGAGTAATCAAGCATTTTGCACAAGCGCTCATTTACCTCCAACCAATGCCGATCCGGAGCAATGATACACATTCCCACCGCACCCATATTGAAATATCTACGGAAGGTCTCCTGGCTTTCGTGCTGAACAGCATCAATCCGTTTCCGCTCAGTAATATCATGGACCACGATCAAGCGCCCGATCTTTCTTCCCACACTATCTTCTAAAACAGTGACGTTCATATCGAAAAACGCAATTTCATCTCTCACGGGGCGTTTGATCTCGATCTCGACCGATTCGAAACCCGACAGCAGACATGCATCCCGCAGTTCTCCCCAATCCGAAAAAGCCTGTTCAACTGGCTTACCAATTGGTGCCTGGATCCAGCCTGCAATTTTCAATCCCACAGGATTGGCATCCACCAGACGATCAAAATCATCCAGAACAAATACCCCATCACTTAATCGCTCGATCAACGCATCTCGTGCGATTGGGGCAAGTTTGAACAGGTCATAGCGGAAGACTCCCCAACCGATCCCTATTCCCCAAATGGTATATAAAAAGGCATTTATATCAAGATACTCCAAACCTGGAAACAGGTGAAATCCGCTCATGTAAAGAATAAAAACCAGCAGCGGAAGCAGGGTGCTAACAACGACCAGGCTGGCTTGTTTTCGATAAAGTGGCGATGTATGCTGGCGGGCTCTCCAGAGCAGGATAACTCCCAGGCTAACGGGAATACCAGAGTAAAGCGCAAACGGGTAAATTGGGCCGCGGGAAAACCCCAACAACGGTATAAAGCCACTGGCATCGATCCAAGTACTTCTGTATACCAGATGGAAAATGTTATCAGACAATTTTGCCCAAAGCAAAAAAGTGGGAAACAAGAACAGCAAAATAATGTTTCCACGTGTCAACCATTTTTCCCGACCGATATATTGCAGCACAAACAATAAGAACAAAGTAGGAAATGAAAAGATGCCCAGATATCCCACATTACTCCAGAAGAGCATGCTGGGCAAATCCAAACTGGACAATTCCAAACTATATGCCAAAACATAAACCGTTATCGCAGACATAAAAACAGAAAACATTTGCGACCCACGAGTTGATCGGTTACGCCAGGCATAAATGGCACCAGTGGCCAAAATGATACCGCACAAAAAAACAAATATGGCCAAAGAATTTAGTTGCATTGGTGATAACCAGCTAATGAAACTTTCTCAGCAATTGGAATAAATAACACGAATAATATAATGGCTTTCATTTTCTGGTTACGTCTTTCCAGGTTACGATATAGAACGCCAAAATTTTCCCGCAGGTGTTTTTGCGCGAATAAACTACAAAAAATATACTTACCCTGGCCAGTATTCACAGAATTCTACTCACTCATCACTGATGTTATTATTAATATCGCCTGAAAACAAAAAAACTAAATACCCTCCCAAAAACATACACAATATGTATGTAATCAAACTGAAAATATATTTTCATAAACAGATACCACAAAATACGAATAAACTCATTACCAGCATATGGAACCAACAAATTTGTTTGTTATAGACCGGTACTAAAAAACGCGCTGCGCCCATCAACATGCTTTAAAAACAAGTACGATCATGAGATACTTTCCCGAATACCTCCCTTCAGTCCATTATCTCTTGTATAATTAGCGTATGATTGAATTAAGTATTCCGGGGCGCGGTGAACTAAGGATTGAGCATCTCGTTATGGATGTGAACGGGACATTGGCAGTGGATGGTATACTGATAGAAGGTGTTGCAAAGCGCATCGGGGCTCTCCGCGATCGATTGACCATACACCTATTGACTGCCGATACCCATGGTGGACAGGCAGCAATTGATCAGCTACTGAACCTGAAAGCTGTACGTATCCAGCCAGGCAATGAAGTCAAACAAAAAACTGAGTACGTCCTGCAACTGGGTGCATCGTTTGTAGCGGCGATTGGTCAGGGCGCAAATGACGCCGGAATGTTACAGGCTGCTGCACTGGGTATCTGTGTCATGTCTGCGGAAGGCCTGGCAGTAGAGAGTCTCAATTCTGCCGACCTACTGATGCCTGATATCCTGCACGCCTTAGA
The DNA here is from genome assembly GCA_026390035.1 of Chloroflexota bacterium. Lineage (GTDB taxonomy): Bacteria > Chloroflexota > Anaerolineae > Anaerolineales > Villigracilaceae > UBA5195. The sequence goes on along the minus strand of JAPLGT010000069.1, from coordinate 16,823 downwards.
TTCCTTCAACAAACCACTGAGATTGATTGCGAGTTTGCGCAAATGAGTATTTCAGACGACGATACGCCTTTTCCTGGATCCCGGCCACCGGCCGAATATCCTGAGAATGAACAACCTGCTCAGCCTCAGGAAGAAGAAGCGCTTGACCCGCATGCTCTTTCCGAAGATGCCTCTACGCACCTACCTTCACCTGAAGAAACGACGGCTGAGTTTGATTTTCCACGTCTGGACAACGATGTCGCTGCTTTTCGCCGAGAGTTGGACGCCAGAAAGATTTCACTTACTGAGCACCATCCCGAAGATGAAGCTACCTTTGAGATCAAACAACCACTTCGCCGTCGTCGCCGGTCAGCGCGCATAACCGATCGTCTCAATGCGAGTGATTTGGGTGAGCAATTAGCATCAATCATCCAACGATCTTCCCCAACGATTGATTTTTTTGTTTATTCGCTTGTATGCGGGTGCATACTTGGCGCAGGCTATATTCTGGATGCGCCTGCTATTTTGGTTATGGGCATTCTGGCAGCACCACTACTCGGACCATGGGTAGGAACAGCTTTATCCGCCGCAACTGGCGAAATCCACCTATTCAGGCAAACTTTCGGTGGCATGCTGACTGGTACAGCAATGGTATTCTTTGTTGGTATTCTGGCGGGATATTTATCGCGTATCTTTCAGCCGCTGACATCAACACAAGCTTTACACCATGCCCATTTATGGTGGCCAGACCTGCTCATGTTGGTGATTGGCACCGTAATAATGACCATCACCTTTATTCAGACCGACGATAAGCCGACCATAGCAAGCTTGATGATAGCTTATGAAATATTTCTACCCATCAGCGCAGCCGGATTTTGATCCACCTGGCGCTATCACTCATGATTAGCCTGGTTATTTTCTTTTACATGGGTTTCCATCCATTGGAAGCCAACGGGTATGCGCTAACCATTGGGCTCGTATTGGTTGGACTTGTGGTTCTAGGCGGGTTTGCCGGGTTTGGCAGCCTGATCAATATCCGTGGCGACCAAGCCTATGCAACTTCCATCCCGACTGTCCCATCCATCCCGACTGTCCCATCCAACCCGACTGTCCCATCCAACCCGACTGTCCCATCCAACCCCCTCGCGCCAGCCACAACCAGGCCCAATCCAACGCTCCTCCCAACCATGGAAAAGCTGGCTACACCTACCGCCCGCCCTTCTATTAAGCCATCTTCCACGCCGCCAGCCTTGACATCCACGCTTGATGTCACGCCGATCCCCACACTTTTGCCTACGCCAGTCTACGGGCGAGTACAATCCGAATCAGGCGGTGTGATGGTGCGCTACAAACCGGGAGGAATATCAATCACAACGGTTCAGAATGGGTATATGGCTGAAATCCTTACCGATACCCCCGTAATTATTGATGGAGCTACCTGGGTACATGTGATCATCAAAACATCGACCCGCGATATCGACGGCTGGGTTCTCCGAGACCGGATTGAGACAGCCACCCCATCTTTTGCACCGTAACACAATTTTCGCTGTGAATATCCCCTGAGTGCGAAATTTTGACTTCCGCATATCTTTTTTGTATGGAGAACCTGTATGCCTATTCATTTTGGCACTGACGGCTGGCGCGCCGTTATTTCAGACACATTTACGTTTAGTAATTTACGCATGGTGGCACAAGCTATCGCAGATGCTGCTGCATCCGAATACTGGGATACCAGTTCGAGCCCAAACGTTAATTTGAGAAAATTCGTGGTTGGGTTTGACACTCGCTTTCTCTCAGACCGCTATGCCGCAGAGGTGGCTCGCGTGCTGGCCGCCAACGGTTTTAGCGTTTTACTCGCCCAATCTGACGCACCCACACCGGCCATTTCCTATGCAGTAAAACACCACCAGGCTGCCGGTGGTGTGATGATTACCGCTTCTCACAATGCACCCCGCTATAACGGAGTGAAACTAAAAGCAGCATATGGTGGCTCTGCTCTGCCAGAACAGTGCAGGCGCGTGGAAGTATATATCAACGATAACGAGGAGCAGTCGCGCGGCCCGAATCTGATGGATTACAACCAGGCAAAACAGGCCGGGCTGATCCAAAAATTTAACCCGCTACCTTCCTATTTTGACCACTTACGCACACTAATTAATACAGACGCAATCGCCGAAAATCCTCAACGCTTCGTGATTGACTCAATGTATGGGTCTGGTCGTGGGGCCATTCGTTCATTCTTACAGGGCACGGGCTGCGAGATCACCGAAGTACGCGGCGAAATGAATCCGGGCTTTGGAGGGGTACACCCTGAACCAATCGCCAAAAACCTTGGTGCGTTGACCGGAGCGCTGGGTGCCGGGTTGGGATCCTTTGGTCTGGCTACCGATGGTGATGCCGACCGGATTGGCGCAATGGATGAGCGCGGCCAATTTGTGGACCCACACAGGATCATGGCGCTGGCTTTACGCCACCTGGTTGAAGTCCGCGGATGGCAAGGAGCCGTGGTGCGCACAGTTTCAACCACGCGCATGATTGACCGGTTGGCAAAGCGCTACGGGTTAAAAGTATACGAGACACCAGTAGGATTTAATCACATCGCTGATTATATGATGACCGAGGATGTGCTAATTGGTGGCGAAGAGTCAGGCGGCATCTCTTTTAAAGGCCATATTCCCGAAGGTGACGGCCCGATCATGGGTCTGCTACTGGTTGAAATTATCGCCCAGGCAAGAAAAACTCTCGGTGAATTAACATCGGAATTGCTGGCAGACGTTGGGCCGGCTTTTTACGAACGCGCCGACTTGCGGTTAGGCCGGCCAGTGGCAAAACAGGAAATGACAGAAATGCTATTAAAGAATGCGCCGGCAGAGATCGGCGGCATAAAATTGGCCGAGATTTCAAGTCTGGATGGCGTGAAATACATCCTGGCGGACGATTCATGGCTGCTAATCCGACCATCAGGTACCGAGCCTGTCTTGCGTGTTTACGCTGAAGGTCGCTCGATGCAATTAGTGAAAGAACTCTTGGGATTTGGTCAAAAGGTGGCTGGAAACGTAGTCTAGCTGACCTGGCCTTGAAAAACATTTTAATAAAGCAAAATGCCCGGGCGACTAAACCACCCGGGCATTTTTGAATAAAATATATCAACGTGCCTGTGGGCCCTGGCGTAGACGACGAGCCAACATGATCACCGCAATAACAAGAATGGCAACAATAAAAAGACCAGGCAGACCAACTTCATCAGCAAAACCAGTACGAGCAAGTTGGTTTACGCCTGGAGTACCTGGCGTGCCTGGAGTACCTGGCGTACCAGTTGTAACAGAACTCGCACCGGCAGCAGTCGCCTGCGAAACAGCCAACTGCGTTTGCAAAGCTGAAACGGTGGCGGTTGCCGGGTCACTTGTGGGCGAAGAAACAGCCGACGGCCGGGCAAAAACAACAACAAGTGTTTCAGTAGGCTCGGGAACGGCAGTTTCTGTGGGCAGCAGTGTGGGGGTAAATAAGGCCGCTTCCTGCGTTTGCTGCTGTACCATAGCAACCTGGGTATTTGCCGCCGCATTGGCATTGGATGTGGCCTGTGCACTGGCTTTTTGACCCGGCATAATAAGCAGAGCGTAAACAGCCATGCATACCAGCGAAAGTAAAACAATGCCGCCAAGTACAACAGCTGCGATCAAAAAGGTGCGATTGTTACCTTCACCACCTTCTGGCTTTTCTGGCTCGGGTGATTCTGGGTCTGGAGCTCCTGCATCAGATTGAGGTTGGTCATCGTCAAAAATAAATGTGTTCGCCATGATTCTTTTCTCCTCACGTGGGTGAATATATTTTACCCTAGCACTTCCAAATTGGTTAGTGGAACAAGAATTTTCTCGCCACCATCCAGCGTTACTTCAGCTGTTTTTACTCTCAAGCCATTGACTAAACTGGTCTGGCTTGGGCTTACTCGTGTCAACGTACCTGTTTGTGATGGGCCAGTTAAAGATATAACACGGATAATCTGTCCCGGGTTAAATGTATCTACATCGCGAGGTTCAGGTGGGTCTTGCGAAACAGGTAATGAAATAAAAATTTCAGGCCGGTCGCCACTCAAGCGATCGTAAGATGCGGCATTGAGATTAATCACTCGCCTGATATTGGTGCTCAAAAGCTTGTATGCAATGGGGTTGATCGGCCGGCGTCCGAAGCCTTCCAATAGCATAACCGGATAAGCTAGTTGAGAAACCAGGGGAATAAGTTCGGGGGCCATACTGGAAAGGATTAGACCGCGCACGGGTAAATCAGCTGCGATTTTAAAGATGGTGGAATTCTCAACATAACCACCCAGGATAATGGCACTGCGAACAGAAACATCCAGACGAGTGGTATCAAAAGCTTCATCAGGACGGTCCATGGCACTCATCATCACGCCAGTATCAAGCAACCCATTTCCCCATAAGCCCTGGATGAGACTGCCAGTAGCACGGATGGTGACGCCACGATCAGGAATGATATCTGTGACCACGCCTTGCATACCCGCCAGCAGTTCAATGGGTGAACCGCCTACTTCAAGCACTAGTTTGCCCCCGCCAATTACAACCACACGCCCATCCATGGGAGCTATAACTTCGCGAGCAAATAATCCATTTGTTTCGGCGATGACTTCATTTTGGTTGATTTTCTGGCCTCTTTTTAGTTTAATCAAAGAGGCGGCTCGCCGGGAAGAAACCCCAAGTTCACGAGCTACATTCAAGATCAAGTGTCTGCGGCCAAAAATAGCTTCGGCTACAATATCAGCCGGATCTACTTTTTGACCAACCTTGACGAGAATGCGCCCATCGCAAGGCAGGATGCGCTTGCGAACAACGGTTGTAAGAGGCAAGATGTGAGTGAAGGATGCCAGCATTTCAATCTCCCATTATGGCGCGCCATTTTTTCGCCAAATCGCGGCGCTCACCGGGATCGGCTGGCAGGCGTAATGGACGCCCACGCGCATCGATGACAACACCGATGGATGATCCAATTACTTCAACTTCGCCTGCACGTCCTGGGCCAAGCCCAACATCGGTGCGCTTAAGCGGTCGAAGCTGTAACCGTGCTGTCTGACGATTCTCGAGAGGCAAAACTTGCAAACTACCCATTACGATTTCACTGGTTTTCTCAGTGCCGTCATCGTAAATCAGCTTGGCGTGCACAATCGGCGTGCCATACTCTACATCACTGATCGGAGAAACGACTGTGGCCAGATATGATAATACGCCAGAATCAATCACCTGGACTGGCAGGATCGAGTTCACTTCGGCTATTGTTCCAAGCATGGCGAGCAAGTTATTTTGATCGAGCGCAATGGTCGTAATTCCTGCAGGTTGCAAACCGTCAAGCAATATGAGTAATTTTTGACCTGGGTTAGCCGCGCCATTAATGGCCGCCCCACCCGCGATGATTGGCTCAAAGGAAGGCAATAGCCCGTTGCGGAGGCGCAAACGCCCTGGAAGCCGTTGAAGCATCCAATTGGTAGCCAGCACTAGATTTTGGCGCAGAATAGCCTGCTCAATGATCAGTTCATCTTTTGTGGCGGGAATTGCAGTCGGGAATAGCGATTTTTGGTAAATGTAATTCCGCACAGTTTCAGCAGAAAGATCTACCGGCAGCCAACGAACAATATCATCCAAAGTTGTGTATTGCAGCAAAGCAGATAGCGGTTCTCCCAATCCAAGCTGGGGGAAAACGTTTAGATGCAGATCGCCGCCGAATGAAGCCCCGATCGATATAGCCGAAGCACCGATATCAAAGCTTAACACACCTTTGCCCGATCCAAAATAGCCAGCCAGAAAACGAACCATGCGGCCTTGGGCGTAAGATGACGAGACGAGTGTGCCGCCCGATAGTGTGCGAATTTCATCCAATTCAGGCATTTGTTGCTGGCGGATGTTAATCACCATGTTAGATAATTGGTGTTGGGCTGGGACGAGATCTTCCACATCCAATGTAGGACGAATATTCGGGCTCACATAAATACTGGATGCAATATTATCAAGCGAAACCTGTACGTCCCTAGCCAATTCTGTATTCCCCGCAAAAAGCACTGCGGGACGTTTCGCCTCAGGTAATAAATAAATCCCCAGGCCAATAATCTCCAGCAATTTCTGAATTGAAGAAGTCGCACCACCATTCACCCCTCCTGCAATCAAGACAAGCTCAGGGCTATAACGAACAATAGCATCCACTTGTTCATCAGCACGGCGGGGATCATTAAGCTGCAGACTATCGACAACATGCGTATATGTTGTTCGAGCCAACTTTTCGATGGATTTAAGAGAAACATCCGGGAGCAAACCCACGATGATTGTCTTGATAACCGGACCTACGGAGATGGATGTCACCATGCTGTCCACTCCCACGCCATCTGGCTGGGATGGAATGATGAGGTGGCCGTCGTCATCCATCAAAGACTTACCAATCATCGCCTGAAGGTTTTCAATGGCAAGTTGCACGCCAATCATGGCGTTACGAACCGGTGCATTGGATGTGGTCGGTGACTGACCAATGCCGATAAACCGATAACCGCCTTCAATTACATCAAAAAATGCGGCGCGTGTATTGACTGCGCCGATGTCGATTGCCAGCAATGAGTTACCTTCAATAGGAGATGTAGGCATAAGAGATCAATAGATGAATTTTGATAAAATTGAATCGAAAAATAACACCAACGACTGGACTCGATCTACCAGGGCAGTAAGCGCTGCCGCCAATACTCCTGCAAAAACAGCACCCAGGGTAATGGCAATAAAAATCTGGCCCAAGATGGCAATGAAGTTTATTAACCAACCACGCTTCCCCGTGGTTTTACTTTTGCCAACCAATGTAAACTGGAAATAAGCGAGCGTTACAATCGTTCCTACCAGTATCAAGACACCGGTCAAGAAGTTGCCAACAACATTCCCTTGAATCAAACTGGGGCGCAGATCAAACATCCCAGTTACAGCAAGCACTTGTGGAAAAAGCGTGCCCAGCACAGCGCCAGCAACTGCTGAAGCCGTACCTATACCTGCAAGAAGAGCCACGACCGGACGGCCCAGCCACTCAAAGCGAGTGGAAGATTTACCCAAAAGTAGCAAACTCATTATAAGGGGAAAAACCAGAAGCGCACGTTCCACCAGCGTTCCGCTGACCAACGGCAAAAACAACTTATTCACAATCACCTGACGAAAAATGACGACTGAAATATATCCAGCCGAAACGCCCACAAAAGCATGGACGGCCAGCCGAAAGGCTGGATTATCGCCTACAATATAGCTCAATATAAGCACTGTGAACAGAAAGCTGAGAAGACTTGTAACAAAATCGATAGGGATGGCACCTAACATTTAGGCCTCTTCCTGTTCCATCGAAGCACGGCGGGCGCGCAAACCAGCAATCAGGCTCCACACTCCACCGATGACTAAAGATAATTCTGCTACCAGCATGCCTGCTCCGAAAGAGTCCCAATAGATACGCGCCTGACCGAATTTTCCTCGCGCACCTTCATAAAGCATTCCGCCTTCCAATCCAACCAACAAACCATCTAATTGATTTGAGCTTACATAAGGTTGAACCATCGGTTCTGCCTGTGAGCTGACAATCATCAGCATGGGTTTTGACCCCAGTGCTGGTCCAGCCTGTTCAACCCACAAACGGCCAGTATCCGGATTATCTGTCAACACGATGAGCGTAGCAAAGCTAGATAAGCGTGGTTCCGAATTGACATTCACATCCTTTAAGGCCGGCAGATCCCACAAATTACCTAAAAGCACATCCTTACCGAGAGTAGCCCCAGGTCTTTCAGCAAAGGCCCTGATACTGGCAGCGCCACCAGGCAAATAGCCCAGGTTGATATACTGAATACCAGGCTCATATTTATAAATACTGGAAAATTTCTGCAATAAACGATCAGCCATTAAATCGCCAAATGGTGTGGTTGAGATAAAGGTCAGCCGTGTCTTCTTGCTCATCAAGTGCTCAAGGACTGGTCCGGCAGCGCTTTCCAGCTCGCCGGCGAAACCCAGCTGGTAATCCATAACCAATAACACTGGGGCACCATCAGGCAAAGCTGTTATGACCTTGAGGAACGAGCCAACCGGGCTCGCTTCCACGGGCATCACAGGAGCAGGGAATATTTTCGTACCCAATGCAGCAATTATCAAGATCACCAACAGCAAAACCGCCGCAATGAGCCAACGTATGGGCCGAGCCAAAGACGTTCCTTCGCGTTTCGAAAGCACTCTAGGCGTATTTTCAGAATGTAACAGGTTCTCGAGCAATGCAGATTGGGTCTGTTGAGTCTCGTTTGTAATCAGCTGTGTCGAATAAGCTTTCGGTTTATGCAACTCAACCAGGCCCGGTTGAGTTGGCAGTACACTGCGCAACCCCGCCAACGGTCCTTGATGTTCAATTTCCTGTTCATCTCCATCAAAGCTGGACCCCTGCATAACAGATTCCATTGGGCGCATTGCCTGTACCCAGGATGGTAATTCCCCAAGGCGCAGATCAGGCGATGTTTGAATAAGATCATCTGGCGCGGCATCTTGGGGTACTTCAGCATGTGCCAACCCTGAAAGCCAGTCAGGAGCATCCATAGAGAGAATAGAATCGATATTCTGTTCCGCACTCCCACCAGGCATCAAGTGATCCACTTCTGATATAAGCGCAGTTCCCGCATTCTCGGGCGATTCAGCCACAGACAGCGCATCCAGAACAGGTTTGTCTTCCACCGGCAAAACCTGCCCAGCGCCGAGATTCCAATCCGCCGAACCGTTCCCGGAACCTGGCTCATCAAATTCGCCCAACGTACCGGGAGAAAATGGTTTTACATTTTGTTGCGGACTTCCATCCGAATTTGGATTGACAGACTCTTTGGTCGAAACGGGTAGACTGGCAGTCGCATCAACATCCGGGTTTGAACCCTGCAAGATGGACAGCCAATCCGAGGCACCTTCAAATGCGGGCACAATGGGCGCATTTGAAATGTTCGGCGGCCCTGATGAAGCCTGGTCTGAACTTTGCAGGCTCGAGAGCCAATCAGACAAATCGCCCGCAGGGAGCGCAGCCGAAGTTTCGTGCACTAATGGCAGGCTGGCGGACCCGGAGGCTGGCTGGTCTGAACCTTGCAGACTGGCAAGCCAATCTGGCATATCGCCTGCTGGGAGCGCGGCCGAGGTTTCTGGCACTGATGGCGGGCTGGCAGCTCCAGAGGCTGGCTGGCCTGAACCTTGCAAGCTGGCAAGCCAATCTGGCATATCGCCTACAGGGAGCGCAGCCGAGGTTTCTGGCACTGATGGCAGGCTGGCGGGCCCAGAGGCTGGCTGGTCTGAACCTTGCAAGCTGGCAAGCCAATCTGGCAGATCGCCGGCTGGGAGCGCAGCCGAAGTTTCTGGCACTGATGGCAAGCTGGCGGGCCCAGAGGCTGGCTGGTCTGAACTTTGCAGACTGGCAAGCCAATCTGGCATGCCACCTGCCTGAGGTGCGGCCGAGGTTTCTGGCATTGATGGCAAGCTGGCAGCCCCAGAGGCTGGCTGGTCTGAACCTTGCAGACTGGCAAGCCAATCTGGCATGCCACCTACCTGAGGTGCGGCCGAGGTTTCTGGCACTGATGGCAGGCGGGCGGGCCCTGAGGCAGGCTGGTCTGAACCTTGCAGACTGGCAAGCCAATCTGGCATGTCTGGCGAAGCAGCATATTCGGCCGATAACGCCTGATCAGCAAATGGAGCAGGTTCTTCAGCAATAAAATCGCCACCCAAACTCGATAACCAGTCGGGGCTTTCGGGTGTCGAAGATGGCTTTCTTAAATCTGGTTTTGCTTCGGGTTGGGCTGGGCCACCCGTTAGCGCCGCCAGCCAATCTGGCAAATCTGCATAAATGGATGGGTCTCGGTCTGCTTCCATAGCCGGCTGCCCATCTTGGGCACCTGAGCCACCCAGTTGATCGTGTAAATTAAGCGCATTGAGCCAATCCGGAGCCGGCTCCGTGGCTTGAAAAACAGCATCTGGTACATTTTCAGGTTTAATATCAGCTGATATTCCAGACTCAGGCTCTGGTTCCGGGGGTAGCTCAGGTTCTAGTGGAGCAGTAGTTGGCAAACTTGCTTGTAGGTTTTTCAACCAACCTGATTTTTCATCTTCTTCCGCATCCCCCAGTTGAGTTAGCCCAGCCAAAAAATCCATTGGGGAATCAGAAGCAGGATTATTGGTTGGCAAGTTGTCCAATGGAATAGCAGAGCTCCGACCAGATCCAGATTTCTCAGGTTCTGGCAAGTTGCCATCTTGTTGAGCTGCCTTACGAGCGTCTCTTAACCAACCCGGCAGGGTACGCTCCAAATCAGAAGTTTTCCGTTTTTCAGGTACGTCTCCGGGCCGGATAGGCGGAAGTGGTTCAGTAGCGTTCTTCATCAGCACTGCACCGCAATACTGACAGTTTTCCATCAACCCTGCATTTGACTTTCCACAAATCGGGCAAATTGAATCACTCATTATTTACCCCCATAAGGCCGGTCAACACCCAGGATAATACGCAGACCAGTTGTAAGCGTCCCTAGTGCAACTCCAATCAAAATACCACGCGCACCGCCCGTAACAAGGGTGCTGGAGACAAAGGAACGCACCCAATCACTGATGATCGGCAATTGTCCAATAAATGGTAATGGCGCGATACCGAGCAAAATAAGGAGCGCAGTCGACAGGAATAGGATCGATACAAGGCCAGGGCGGACCCGTAAGGTTCGCAGACTGGCATAGATCAAGGTAACAGCCAAGACAGCCATCAGGCTAATTTCAGCCGGAACCAGGATACCGTTCAGCAACACAGCCTGAAGCGGAAACAAAAACGGAGTCAGGCTGACCAATGCAGTTAACAACAAAAAAAACAGCAAGACCAGGCTGTTGATGAAACCAGGCTTCCGCTCTTTGATTTTTTGGAGATGAACCAAGAAAAGATTCAAGATACCGATCAACAAAGCCACTCCAGCCAGAATGAGTGCCCATTGTAGCAATATAAAGCGAAAACCACTGACAACCGGGGAATCGATAAAATAGCCAAGCAGGACAACGATGCCAGCACTGATGGCAATAATGGCATTGGATGCAGCAAAGACACGTTTCAAAGTACACCTAACAATTTCATTCCAGCTCCGGCTAACAGGGCAAGTATAACCAGCCAGCGAAGTATGTCTTGCAGTAGCAAGCTGGCTGTATGGAAAGGACCTGCCTGGATATATGCCCCCGCAGCAAACAATTCTTCGCCAATCAATACATCCGATGATGATGAAGCGAATAAGACTGCCTGCGCAGTCAGACCTTCGCTGGCGGCAATGACCGTGGCATGTTGCCTGTCTGCCGCATCTGTCAACAATCCCACTTCCGGACCAAAACTACCAAACAAGACATTGGTTGAGATTTTCTCATTTCGGATGACAGACATGACACCCGCCGCATATGAAAAAGGTGTAAAACCTGTCAGCCGTGCATTGTTCATGTCAAAAGGCTGCTCGACTACCACCGCATCATGTGCTTCACGCATAGTATCCTGCGCCAACAGATTGAGTAAACCACTTCCAGTGGTTACAATAGGCGGAAGATCTCCAAGTGAAGTAAATTCACCCAAACGGCGCAGAAGCACCAAACCGGTCAGAGCAGAAGCACCATCAGCAGCCAGCATGCTGGCATTTCCAAGCGAAAAATGAAGACGAGTCCCATCTTCCACCACCAGCCGTGCGGCACGCTGAATATGGGTATAAGCGCGAATATTTCGAAAAGAAAAGTGGAAGCGTCTATCAAGGATGGCAAAAAACACCATGATCATGGTGGCCAACAAAACTAGACCCAACCCGGCCAGACCTGTGGGATTCACTACATTTTTCCTTTCAGCAGGGTCACAAAAGCCCTGGCTTCATCTTCCTGCTCAAGTAAAAAAGCCAGCGCGCGCATTCCATTGCTGGCTGACGAATGAACAAATGGTTGGCAAATGTAAAGCGCCTGCGCCCCCAGAATACTCAATGGTCCGGCAGCATCCAACACCCAGGCAGCCAATTCTACCAGACCCTGCCTGCGCAAAATATCCATCCAATTTGCCCAATACGCGCGCGATGTGTACATAATATATTAAAGTATAGCATAAATTTAGAACAGGTGTCACAAAAACAATTCGGCGCGACAATTCTACTAAAACGGATAGCACAACCTTCAGAATTGCGTTTTATCGTGATTGAATTGCACCCGGTATTCAAACCATTGTTTGTAGATTTCGTCCGCGCACAGACCGAATTTAGCTGGCTGACTGTTATGAAAATTTATAATTTAAGTTGAGAACCAGACATCAGCATGAGAATACTTCAATAGTATAATCAAATTCCGGATACATATCTTTGACAAAACAGCCAGAAAATAGGCTAGTTTCAGAACTATCATTTATTATCACTTTTTTTATACACCGGGCACGCGACCCGCTTTGGAGGCAAAATGACCGAGAGAAAAATCCGTGTACTGGTTGCCAAACCCGGACTGGATGGGCATGACCGGGGTGCAAAAGTTGTGGCTCGTGCGCTGCGCGATGCCGGGATGGAAGTGATTTACACAGGACTGCGCCAAACACCCGAAATGATCGCTGAAGCTGCTCTGCAAGAAGATGTAGATGTCGTTGGTCTTTCCATTTTATCGGGCGCACATATGGCACTGGCTCCACGCATTCTGGATCTGCTAAAAAATAACGGACAGACGCATGTGAAGGTTTTTATTGGAGGCATTATTCCTGATGAAGACGCACCGCGTTTGAAAGAACTGGGTGTCACCGGCGTATACGGTCCGGGTGCATCCACAGAACTGATCGTTACCGATATTCGTAATGCCATTTCGGATTAAATGCTGAAGGTTTATATAACTTCCCAAGAGTTTGTTCTTAATAAGAAAGTGAAAAACCAGAAGTAATCACTATGTCCAATCTGGCTGAATCTGTGCTCTCTGGAGACCGTCTTTCACTCGCCCGTTTGTTAACTCGCGTAGAAAACGACACCATCGATGGACGGGAAGCCCTCGACATACTCTTTGCGCACACCGGCAATGCGCACCTGATCGGTGTAACAGGTGCTCCAGGCACGGGAAAATCATCCCTTGTAAACCAAATCGCGCTTGCCTACCGAAAACTGGCTAAAAGGGTGGCAATCGTTGCAATCGATCCATCCAGTCCTTTTACTGGAGGGGCTGTTTTGGGCGACCGGGTACGAATGCGTGACCTTGCCGGCGACCAGGGTGTCTTTATCCGCTCAATGGCTTCACGTGGTTCCCTGGGTGGCCTGGCACAGGCTACAGTTGGTTTGGTCCAGGTATTCGATGCAGCGGGTTTTGATGTAATCCTGATCGAAACAGTGGGAGCTGGTCAGAGCGAGGTGGATATTGCCAGGCTGGCGCACACCACGCTAGTCGTTGAGGCGCCAGGAATGGGCGACGAAATTCAGGCCATTAAAGCCGGGATTCTGGAAATTGCCGACATCCTGGTTATCAATAAGGCTGACCACTCTGGCGTAGAAAGCACTGAACGTGCCTTAAGATCGATGCTCGATCTGGCTCATCCAGTTCAGAAAGTTTTTCAACACCATGGACAATCCATACCGACCCAGATCAACCTGGATAACCCAGAGCAAATAAATAACAATGCCAGGTTGTGGATTCCTCCAATCCGGCGAACAGTAGCGACAAATGGAACAGGTCTCCCTGAATTGATCAGCGCAATCCAGGATCATGCAGCAACCCTGCACACAAGTGGCGAATGGATCACTCGCGAGATGGCAAGACTTTCGGCAGAGTTTGATCTTTGCGTTCTACAAACGCTGATGGAGCGCTTTCGCAATCGTTTTCCAGAATCAGAGCTCGAACAAGTACTGGATTCGATACAAAAACGCAAATTTTCACCCCGAGAGGCCGCAAATGTGTTATTAAAGGAGAATGAATGATTTATGGAGACAAGGTACGTCTGCGCGCAATTGAACGCGACGATATTCCTCGATTTGTCCACTGGCTTAACGATCCTGAAGTGACCGCCGGTCTTACAATCAATCTGCCCATGTCCAGCTGGGATGAAACCCACTGGTTTGAGAACCTGGCAAATCAGGCCGCAGAAGAACGGCCACTGGCATTGGATGTGCACATTCCTGACAACTCCTGGACGCATATTGGCAACGTTGGCTTGCATCAGATCGAATGGACAAATCGATGTGCCATATTTGGTATCTTTATCGGCGATAAGACTTTTTGGAATAACGGTTATGGCAGCGAAGCTACATTGCTGACACTAAAGCATGGTTTTGAAACCCTAAACCTCAATCGGATTTATCTTCATGTTTTCGAAACCAACCCCCGTGCAATTCACGTCTACGAAAAAATCGGTTTTATACGCGAGGGCAAGTTAAGACAAGCAACTTTCCGGAACGGTTTATATATCGACACACTTATTATGAGTATGTTACGGTCCGAATGGGAAGCAAAAAAATAGTCCACAAGGAAATTATGGCTCATCACATTCATCGCGATAAAGAAGTTTATGGGGGCATAAAATTATATGCTGGAACCGGATCGCCCGACCTGTCACAACATGTGGCGGATTACGTCGGGGCACCACTGTGTGGACGAGATATCATCCAATTCCCCAATGAGAACTTGTTCATCAAGCTACATTCAAGTGTACGTGGACAGGATGTTTATGTAATCCAAACCACATCTGCGCCCGTACACCGAAATTTAATGGAACTGCTTATCCTGATCCAAACTTTAAAATTAGATTCGGCTGCACGTATCACCGCGATCTTACCGTACCTATCCTACGGACGCTCTGATAAGAAGGATCAACCACGCGTACCTATCACAGCCCGCCTCGTAGCCGATATGATTGAAGTCGCTGGGGCAGATCGCTACATGATATTGGATCCACATGCAGGACAGGTACAGGGCTTTTTCTATATCCCTGGCGATGTACTGACCGGATTTCACTTGCTAGCCGATCATCTACGCAAGCTGACTAAAATCATGAAGGATCCGGTGGTTGTGACTGTAGACCTGGGCTTTGCAAAAAAAGGGCGCAATATCGCAGCAGATATTGACGCGCCAATCGCTTTTATTGAGAAACGCCGCGTAGCAAATGACGCGAAAGCCCAGGCGCTCACCGTGATTGGTGACGTTGAAAACCGCGATGTGATCCTGGTGGATGATGAAATTGATACTGGCGGCTCGATTGTGCAGGCGGTAAATCTGGTTAAAGAAAAGGGAGCACGGGATGTATATGTTGTCTGTGTTCATCCAATTTTCTCCGCCAATGCGGTCGAACGACTGGCTGTACTACCAGTCAAGCAGTTCATCACAACCGATACGGTCCCAATCTCACCCGAAAAAATCAACTTAATCAAAGACCGGCTAACGCTGCTCTCAATTGCGCCATTGATCGGCGAGGTCATCTTGCGTGCACACGAAGGCCGCAGCGTTGGCGAAATGTTCAACGAATAATATATGCCTGAACTTCCGGAAGTCGAAACGATCGCCCGCAGTCTGCGCCCAGAACTAACAGGCCGGATAATTGTTTCCGCCCAGGTGTTATGGTTGCGCACCCTGGATGGGATTTCTGCAGATCAGTTCAATCAAAGAATAGCCGGGCAAAAAATCCTGGCGACAGGCAGACGGGCAAAATATCTTGATATACAGCTTACCGATTTCCACCTTTTCATCCATTTACGGATGAGCGGGGACCTGATCATTAAAAACCCTGCTTATCAACCCGAAAAACACGACCGGTTAATTTGGAGGTTATCGGATGACCGGCAGCTGGTTTTTAACGACACACGCAAATTCGGGCGCGTTTGGTTAACAGCCCATCCTGATGATGTGATTGGCAACCTTGGCCCTGAACCATTCGACACAGAATTTACGCCACAAACATTACATAGCCGTCTGATTGAAAGACACAGGCAGATTAAACCACTTCTACTGGACCAAAGCTTCCTGGCCGGCCTGGGCAATATTTATACCGACGAGGCATTACATTTGGCGGGGGTGCATCCATTACGGATTTCAGATACAATATCTATTAACGAGGCTGTAAAGCTTTACGAAGCTATCGTAACCGTCTTACTCGCAGGTATTGAGCATAACGGAGCGAGTATAGATTGGGTCTATCGTGGTGGTAATTTTCAGAATTTCTTCCGTGTTTACAACCGCGAAGGCCAACCGTGTTCGGTCTGTGGCGCGTTAATTCAAAAAATCATTGTTGGACAACGCGGCACCCATTTCTGTCCTATCTGTCAGGAAAAAATAATATGAACCTTGGTTTTGTAGTCACTATTGTTATCGTGGCAGCCATTATTGGTTATTTATTAATTATTGGCAGCCGAATCGTCTTAGCCACGCGTAAAAAAACCGAAGAACCCGTACCTACCGCCGAACCTGTGCTTGTTGAAGCAAAGCGATCCGGCGAACACACGGTGTTAAAGGTTACGATCGATAACGCGCTCAAATGGCATCTTGAGTTGGATGGAGTCCGCTTGGAAAATCCAGGCGTTATTAATTCAGAACAACGCCAAAGATTGATTAATTCCATCGCACAAATTCGCCCCTGGTTGGATGGCAATACCGCCCCACCAGAATATGCATCGACAACACCGGCACCCACCCCGGAATTGCCCCCCCTGAAATCGCTCCAAACATCGACAGTTGTTTCACATCCGGCCGCCCCAGCGCCGCTCAAGATCGATGCGATGCGTGGGTTCCGCAGCCTGCTAAATAACGAAGTCAAAACCCCAAGCGACAAAAAAGGAACCAGCATTGTGGCGATGATCGACGAAGTTTTGCAAGCCAAAC
>JAPLGT010000233.1:17919-21183 GCA_026390035.1 Chloroflexota bacterium | reverse complement strand
ATCCCAAAGAGTTTGCATGGGTGGTCGCTTCTTAGGTTTTGGTACGAAGGTAAATTGGCGACCGAATGGCCAAGGTTATTCAGTTGTTGGGAACAATATTACTAAAAGTTCAAGAATTGCGCAAGGTTTTTAGAACGCATTTTCTAATATCCTTGCGGAAAAATTGATAGAAACGGATGTGAAAATTTTGTTCGAATTGGCAAGGAAGCTGCTGGGTAGCCAGCTTTTTGCTGAGAAGTAAGTGACTCATTAGATGAGTCTTATTCTTATCCACCTGGATGAAAGTCTATTAGCGGTTATTACTTTAATAAGACCTTCTCCAGATTTGCCAAGGTTAATAATCCCACATCAAATCCTGGTTGTACGAACGGACGCACATCAGTCAGAATGCTGCTCCAATCCAGCAGATGCAATCGTTCGGATATCCGCTCCCGCCAGTTGGCTTCTGTTAGTATTTCTCCCTGCCACTCTGTTTGTACAAGGGCATTGTTGAGCAGTACCAGGTTCGGCTGTGGCCAGAGCGGGTCGCTCAAATACCAGAGCAAATCATAGATGTCACGCCCTTTGGTATATGGCCTTTGCAGGATGGCATGCAACTTGCCAGATAGCAGTGACGCTTTATCATGGTGGTGAAGCTGAAGGACGACAAAACGACGTACCACGCTTGTCGCCAGGCCGACCCCAGCCGGTGGGTTGGTGTCCACTTCGAGCTTAACTGCCAGCATCTCGCTTTGATGTGCGGATAGTCCCAGATCGTAAAGCAATCCAGGAAAACGCACAAACGCGCTGTGATCTGTTTTTTGATCGTTGAGCTTGAGTTCCACCGTATATCCTTCAGGCATCAAATCAGCCCGGATAGCCTGCAAATAACCGCGGAAATTGTAGCTCTGCCGGTCACCTTCGAGGGCAAAATCCAGATCGTCAGAATAACGGCCGTGAGCATATAGAAACCGCAAAGCCGTTCCGCCATGAAATGCCAGCGGGATCATTGCACCGGCTCGCTGTAATGCAGCCAGAATACGGGCCTGCAGATATTCCCTTGCCAGGTTTCGACCCTCAGCCGGCGAACTCGTTTGTCGAACAAGATCTACCAAATAGTCTTTCATAATGTTTCATATTCCTGAGCGGCAGATTGGACTAGAATGGTGATGTTCTCCATAGCCCGGAGCATTTTTGGGGTATTAAAAACCTGTGACAGAGCGCTTAATTTGTCCAAATCCAGTTGTTCAAGGTTTTGAAGACGCAGTTCGCGCAGATAGACAAGCGAATCTCCATCCGATTGCAGATAAATGAGATCGAGGAGCGCTTTTTCTGGCGTAGCCACGAGAGCCTGCTGGCCGCGCAGATCAGTCATGCGGTATCCGCGTAAGAGTTCAGACTTGACATGCCGGAATTCAAAAGAACCCAGCGGCGTGGAAAGTTGTTCCGGGCGACCGGAGGTAACACTGACTGTGCTTTGGATGGTTTCAGGAATCATTCCATAAAAGGCCAACGCTGTTTGCAGGCTGACATAGGAAGCACGCTGCAGGTGGTTGGCAATTACAAATGGGTGCGGTTTTACTTTCTGATAAGGCGGTGCAATGGCGTATAAACCCCTGCGCATTTGATATACCCGGCCGCTTTTGGTCCAGCGGGTAAGCTGAAGACGAACATTTTCTGGATTAATTTTTCCGGCCAGAAGCAATGACGATTCGAAAACGGGCAGGTCGCCAACCAACTCCAACAATTTCTCATATTCCATTTATATATAATAGCATAAGTGATAACTTGTTGCAATATGTATTCCCTTCGCGAGCAGTCACCTTTTTAATACATATTAAAATAGGTGTTTCTATTAAAACTAAGAGGCTTTATGAATCTTCTCGCCAACAATGCCTTGAAATTCTCTCTCCAAACGCGCCGAAAAAGGATTTGCACGGCCATTTTTATTTATGAAGCCTCTCACGTTTTGAACACACATATATAATGTGCCCCCAAGGCTGCACGTTATATATGTGTGTTTGGGCGTTGAGAGGGTACTTGAAGGATAGACTGCAAATTGGTGTGCTTAGAGATTGCTCAACAGTAGATTTTCGACACTGTAAGCCGGGTCGTAACTAACGTTAATTTTACTGCAACGCCAATTCAACCGCTTCCTTCATCGTCAACCGCTCGCCCGCATCCCACGCGGACTGAAAAGCTGGTTCACCCAGCGTCTCGCGCGCGATCGCGATCGTTTTATTCTGCCGGCTGCGTTCATCCGGAGGCAAGAAGCCGCTGATGGAAGCCAGCAATGTTTCAGCGGCAGCGGCAAGACAGGCAGCACGTGTCACGTCTCCCAACGCCGCAGCCACCTCTGCCAAATTCGATAGCAGAAATGCAATTCCCAATTTGTCATCGATTTCCATGCGGAGCGTCAGACTCTCTTCGAAGAGCGGGCGCGCCGTGCCAAAGTCAGCTTGAATCGCAGCTGCGCTCGCCAAATTCCCAAGTGAATTCGCAATGCCCAACTTATCACCCATCCCACGCCTGAGAAATAGATTTTCTTCCTGCAGCGCCCATCCGGTTTTATGATCTCCTTGATTAAAAGCCAGTTCTGCCAGATTGTTGAGCGCCATGGCAACACCGCGCTGATCGCCAATCTGGCGTGTGAGCAGCAGGCTTTCTTCCCACAGTGCCTGCGCCGCAGCGTAATCGCCGAGGCTGTAATGTACATTACCAATATTATTCATTGAATTCGCAATGCCATGTTTATCGCCTGTTTCACGCCTTAACAAAAGGCTCTCTTCATGCAATATTCCTGCCACTGTGTAGTCACCCTGATCAAATGCCATCAAACCCAGATTGCCTAGTGAATTCGCAATGCCCTGTTTGTCGCCTGCTTCACGCCGCAACGCCAGGCTCTCTTCAAAGAATATCCTCGCGTTGGTGTAATCCCCTTGATCTGAAGCAATACTTCCCAAATTGTTGAGTGCCATTGCAACAGCGTTTTTATCACCGATCGTGCGCGCCAGCGCCAGCCCATGTTTCAACCATTGTTGTGCATCTGCATACTCGCCCTTTCGATAAAGAACACGCCCCACCTCAATCAACACCCCGGCCAGGGCGCGATCATCCCGTAGTGCTTCATACCCGCTGCGGGCTTTCTCCAACATGTCCAATGCGTTGGCATACAGACCTTGCAGTTTGCATAATGTGCCCAGGCCCAATTGAGCGCGTGCGACTGCGGCGGAGTTGGAGATTCTCTCTGCGAGCAGCAAGGCTGTCTGGTAGTTTGTTTCAGCC
>JAPLGT010000233.1:0-17894 GCA_026390035.1 Chloroflexota bacterium | reverse complement strand
CAGCCTTTGCATAATTCCCGATAAACTCGTTTGCTCGACCCAGACCCATAAAAAGACGCAGGCGGGTGACATCATCCACAACCGCCTGCTTTTCGTTGATCAGACCAAGGGCCGTTTCGTAATGCTGCAATGCGCCTGTTACCGCAAACAAACCTAACGCATCATCCCCTGCGGTCAGGCTATGTTGAAAAGCAAAACCCCATTCTTTCGCTGAGATCGCATGGTGCGCCAGTTCAGCGGGCGGCGCGTTCACCTCTGTCAGCGCCACCAACGCCCGGCGGTGGAAAATCTTTTGACGCGCTTCGCTTAACCGTGCATAGACCACTTCACGGATACGGTCATGCGAAATGCCATAGGGCCGGGCTTCATTCCTGACCTCGACGATCATGCGGGCGGCCAACAATTCATCCAGGCTGTTCAAGCTGTCTTCTTCGGCCAGCCCGGAAATTTGTTGCAGGCGCTCAAAGCTGCAGTTACGTCCAATCACTGCCGCGGCAGAAAGCATGGACGCAGCGGATTGACTCAACCATTCGAGGCGCGCGAGTACCACGTCACGGATGGCTGGCGCCAATGAGTCGATATCCATCGATTTCAAATTGGCGAGGGTTGTCAGCGGGTTCAATTTGCCGTCATGTTCCCAAACCAACGCGCCATATTCATCCAGGGCCGTGAGGGTCTCGGTTAAGAAAAAGGGCTGCCCGGCCGTTTCGGCGGTAAACCAGGCAGATAGCTCGAAAACACCAGGGGCATGCTCACCGGCCAGCGAGGCGATCAGGTTGCTTACATCGCCAGCCTCCATCGCTGCAAGCTGGAAGCGCGTGATGGGAATATCATGTATCAGCCCACTGGTCCAATCCCGAAGCGCTGCGCCGTGACCCAGCGCCTCGCTCCGCATCAGGATCAGGAGCAGGACCGGCGACTTGCTTTTACGCCAGTTGCGGCTGAGATAGTGGACCAGTTCCAGCGTTTCCGCATCCGCCCATTGCAGGTCATCCATCAACCAGACCAACGGATGACGCGCAGCGAGTGCCTCGGTCAGGCGCGCGATTGCTTCAAACAAACGCGCGCGGGTGGTCGAGTCATCTCCCACAGCCGGGGGCAGGTCGGGGTAGCGCTCGCGCAGTTCGGGCAGGATACGCGTCAGTTCAGCCAGCCAGGTATCATCCAGCAGATCCTCGGGGGCATTTTCCCGTTCCATCCGTTCACGCAGGGCGTCAATGATCAGTTGGTAAGGGAGTAATTTCCCGCTCGTCTCAAACGCGCGTCCGCGCAAAACATCCGCGCCAACGCTGCCAGCCCACATTAGAAATTCATCAGCCAGGCGTGTCTTGCCGATCCCCGATTCACCCGAGACAATCACCACCTGCGGCTGGCCTTTTCTGGTCAGGCGTAAGCTCTGCAGCAAGCCCTGATATTCATGGGAACGACCCACGAAGGGGATGACGAGCACTTCGCGTGTCGCAGCTTCCGGTTCAGCGTTCAAGACCGGGCTCTGGCTTGAACGGATATAAGCAAGCAGATCTTCTGTTTCAGGGGAAGGTTGAAACCCCAGTTCCTGCGCCAAAAGCTTGCGGCAAGTTTCATAGGTTTGCAAAGCGGCGGGGCGGTCACCATTAAGAAAGTGCAGACGCATCAGCCGCTGGTAAGCGCCTTCATTAAGATAATCCGACATGAGCCATTTGACCAGAGTTTCAATGGCTGGCCGGAGCATGTAATTCTCAAGCTGATAGAACGAAAGGCGCTCATAAACCAGGTTCTGCCGCCGCGCCCAATTGGCGCGCTGGATGGTCAACCACTCATCGAAAGCGGGCGCATCGGGCAGGGAGAAGCCGTCCATGAAAGGCCCGCGAGAAACCTGGGCTGCACTCTCCACCAGAGCCACGTTGGACGGTGCCAGCCTGACCGGCTGGGTTTCTGCGGTGGCGCGGGCGGCCAGTTCCAGATCCAGGCTGACCACGATGGAAGTGTTCAAGCTGACCCGGTCCCCGTCCATGCGCAGAGGTCCGCTCACGTCCTGCCCCGTGAAGGCATCCTTAATGCGCCCCAACGTAGTGCGCAAGGCAGACTGTGCCTGGCGTGTCTCGCTTTCGGGCCAGAACATGGCTTGCAGTTTTTCGCGGGGATGTGCGCCTTTTTCAACCAGCAGGTAGACAAACAACGCCAGCACTTTGCGCGTGGCAAATTTTACAGGTTGTCCACCGGTGAGCACCTCGGGCGAACCCAGAAGTTTTATTTCCAAGCCATTGGTCACGTTGCTCCGATCGCGCGTATTTTTCTTGTCACGCTCATGTCACGCCCGATATTTATACTAATAATATCGCAATTGTCCTATTTAGCGACCCCAAATAAACCCTGTTTCTGGAGGCATATTTACAAACAATGAATCATTATAAAACAGAACCCAACCCAGCACGGACCAATTCAACTTATTGTTGGTTTTCACCGCGCCCTGGCGCGGCTATTTCATTTTTATCCACGAATGTCCATGCAGCCATCCCCGTTATTGTGGGATAAGGAACACACCATGTCAGCAAACAGACAAAAAATTAACCTTTTCGTAAGAGGCCTGATGATCTTCATGCTCCTGGCCCATGCGCTCGGCAGCACACAGGCTGTCTCAGTGGCACATGCCGCCCCGGCGAATGCTACGTTTTCATTCACCGGCGGGCTCCAATCCTTCACGATCCCATCAGGGGTGACCAGCCTGCAGATCACTGTCGTGGGAGCATCCGGCGGCGGACAAGACACAATTTGCCCAACAAATTTCGTTGGGCAGGGTGCATCGATCACGACCAACTTTGCAGTTAATCCTGGCGGACCTCTCCAAACCGGTAATACCCTCCGGGTGCTTGTCGGCGGTGCCGGTGGAACCAGAGACCCTAGAAATAACTGCCCTAGTGGTGGTGGCGGCGGCGGTTCCTTCGTTTGGTTGGGGACTGCCGTACCTGCGAATCCGCTGATTGCAGCGGGCGGCGGTGGCGGTGCCGGGTCAGCGCTTTCGGCAGGAGGCAACGCCAGCCTCACCACTTCTGGCGGCGCGGGTAGTAGTTCTCCGTCTGATGGAAACGGCGGCGCAGGCGGCACTGCCGCACTTGGCGGCGCAGCAGGCGCGTTTAACCAGGGCGGCGGCGGTGGCGGCGGTTGGACCGGCAGCGGCGGCGGCACATTAACTGCCACCGGCGGGGCTGGCATTGCCAGCGGCGGCGCGGGCGGCGGCGGCTTCGTGGCGGGCGGTTACGGCGGCGGCGGGGGCGGCGGCATTCGCACCTTCAGCAATCGTCAGGATGCGTCCGCTGGCGGCGGCGGCGGTTACAGCGGCGGCGGGGGCAGCGCCCAAGGGCAAGGCGGTGGCGGCGGCGGTTCCTTTGTGGATCCTTCAGCCACCGGCACCAGCCTGTCCCTTTCTGGCGTCACCACAGTATGGAATGGGCGGGTGACAATTACCTATACCATCCCTCCGGCGGATGCAATTGCTCCTACGGCCACCCCGGCCCAGTCACCTGCCGCCAATGGCGCGGGCTGGAACAACACTGACGTAACCGTCACCTGGAATTGGACGGATAACTTAGGCGGAACGGGGATTAACCCGCTGCTCTGCCCGGCGACGAACCTTATTTCTGGTGAAGGGGCCAGTCTATCTGTTTTGGGCACCTGCGCTGACATAGCCGGTAACCTGGGCTCGAAAACGGTGTCCGTCAAGATCGATCGGACCGCACCGAATACAGGTATCACCGCGCCTTCCGGCTGGAATAACACGGATGTCACCCTGACCCTGACCCCCAATGATGGCCTGTCCGGCGTCAGCATCACAAATTTCATCCTCGATGGCGGCGCACCGCAAACTGGCACCAGTATCGTGATCAGCACCGAAGGCATGCATACCATCGAGTATTGGAGCGTGGATAATGCCGGCAATACCGAAGCGCACCACACAGCCAGCGTCAAGATCGACAAGACCCCTCCCACCATCAGCCATTCCCAGCTCCCACTTGCCAATGGCAACGGCTGGAATAACAGCGATGTGACAGTGACTTTCGTCTGTGGCGATTCGCTCTCGGGCCTTGCCTCCTGCACCAATCCACAAACCGTGACGACCGAAGGCCAGTTGCAACCAGTAACAGGCACTGCAGTGGATAATGCGGGTAACAGCGCCACTGACCCGGCCACTGTCAGCATCGACAAGGGCGCACCCACCATCAGTGCATCCGCCGATCGCGCGCCAAATGCCGATGGCTGGTACAACGCCGATGTGCTGGTTTCCTTCACCTGCAATGATATTCTTTCAGGCCTTGTGAACATTTCGAACTCAGGTATCGCGATTTGCCCACCCGCTCAGATCCTGGGCGAAGGATTAAACCAGAGCGCGAGTGGCTCAGCCACCGATGCAGCGGGAAATGCCAGCGCGAGCGTAAATGTCAGCGGGATCAACGTCGACAAGACCGCTCCTTCGATCAGCGCCGCGGCAGTTACTGCGCCCAATGCGGCCGGCTGGTACAACAGTGATGTAACAATCCACTTTACCTGTACCGACGCCGGTTCAGGTATTCCTGCGGGTACATGCCCGGCCGACCAGCTACTCAGCGCAGAAGGCGCTTCGGTGACTTCTGCAGCACAAACCGTAACCGATCTCGCCGGCAACACCAGCGCCCCGAGCAACCTGGTCACGGTACAGATCGATAAAACCGCGCCCAGCATCAGTGCCACAGTAACCAGCTCCCCCAATGGCGCGGGCTGGTACAACAGTAACGTGACCGTGCAATTCACCTGCGCCGATGACGTCTCAGGGATCCCTGCCGGCGCATGCCCGGCGAACCAGATACTCAACACAGAAGGCGCTTCGGTTACTTCTGCAGCGCAAACCGTGACCGATCTCGCCGGAAACACCAGCAGCCCCAGTAACACGTTCAGCGTGCAAATCGACAAAACAGCACCGGCCACCAATGCCGGCGGACCCTACACCTTCTCCGAAGGGGCCTCCGTCACACTCAGCGCTGCCAGCGCAGTCGATGCGCTCAACCCCGGCGCCGTGACCGTCGCCTGGAGCGTGAACTCGGCGTCGTGCAGTTTCGATAACGCCAGCGCGCTCAATCCCACCCTGGCTTGCAGTGACAACGGCAGCTTCACCGCCACGCTAACCGCCACGGATGGTCTCAACACTGCCAGCAGCAACGCAGCCGTTACCGTCAACAACGTGGCCCCGACTTTGGGCGCGATCACCATTCCCACCTACCTGGTGCCGATCAACACGGTCATCAACGCCAGCGCTCCGTTTACCGATCCTGGCACGCTTGACTCGCACACAGTAGTCTGGAATTGGGAAGATGCCACCACCTCCGCCGGAACCATCTCACCTGCCATTGGCAGCGGTACCGCCAGCGCCAGCCATACCTACACTGCGACGGGTGTCTACCTGGTGCGGTTGGATCTGAAAGACAAGGACAACGCGGCTTCCAACCAGTCGATCTTCGAATTCGTGGTGGTCTATGACCCGAGCGCGGGCTTTGTGACCGGCGGCGGTTCGATCAGCTCGCCAGCCGGCGCGTATGTGGCCAAGCCAACTGCCACCGGCAGTGGCAAGTTGGGCTTCAATACCAAGTATAAGAAGGATGGCAGCCTCGAAAGTGAAACCGAATTCGAGCTGGCCTCGGTCAAGTTCCACTTCCACTCGCACGATGCCGCCTGGCTGGTGGTCAGCGGCGCCAAGGCCGAGTTCCAGGGCACCGGCACGGTCGAAGGCAGCACGCACCACTATGGCTTCACCCTGACGCTGATCGATGGGCAGACCACAGGTGGTGGCGGCGTGGACAAGTTCCGCCTGCGCATTTGGGATGTGGACAATGCCAACGCCATTGTCTATGACAACCAAATGGGCGCGGCCGTCAATGCCGACCCAACCACGCCCCTGAGCGGCGGCAGCATCGTCATGCACAAGTAATCACTATAACCTGAACTGAAGGGGAGCGCCCGCATGGAACGGCGCTCCCTTTCCTATTCTGCCTTCAAACCAGGGTGTATAAACGAGAGAAACAGGTCGAGGAGATGTCAGGTGAAAGTTGAAATCAGTGACACATTCCATTTCCCACCAGAGATTATCTTCGCTGTCCTGACCGACATCCGGTGCCATTCCGACTGGTTGAGCGGGACGATTGAACTGGCCAGCCTGTCTGAACACCCTGCCCGGCTGGGCACAAAATGGGAACACTTCTCTGACCTGTTGGGCAGGCGGGTACTTATCTCAAACAAATGCAATCTGTATAAAACAAATAGCAAATTTGGCTGGGTCACTATAAAACCGCTTGCGTTCCAAACCACATTTTTCTTACAACCCGGGTCAGATTCCACCGGGCTCGGATGCGGAATGGAATGGGAATCCACGGGTGTTGCTCACATGGCCGAACCATTATTGGTGAAAGAAACCAGCGAGCGGGTTGCGAAATCACTGGCGGGAATGAAGACCTATCTTCTTACATATACAAAGCCAACGAAATAATGCAGGCATCGAGCATTTTTAATCTTCAAGATGCCTGGACAGTAAATTAGAAAATGAGAGGCTGGTTTTGACCAGCCTCTCATTTTCTAACACACATATATAATGTGCCCCCAAGGCTACACGTTATATATGTGTGTTTTGTCGTTGAGAGGGAGAGCCCAGAATTAAAGCATGAGATGTGTGGACTGACGATCCGGTATCTTTATGTCCCTTTCTCTTTGCCACTACCACAAACCCGCCAATGTTTGCATAAAGAGCTCTCACTTCAATGGGCGTCAGTAACAAAGCGCGCCTTAAGCCTTTCATAATCCGCATTACTAAGTAACGGCGAAAAAATAACTTGCCCTTTTCTACCTGAAACTTCAAACAAGATAATTTGGAAAAACGTCTGTCCGTTACCCGTAAAAGGCAGGTAGTAGGTGGATTAGCTCAGAAAAGAGGTAGTAGGTGGATTAGCTCAGAAAAGAGTTTTTCTGGAAGTTATCCGGGAACTTTCCGCGTATTTCCGCGAAAATCCGCGTCCATAAAGGTTTTCCGGTAAATGGCAAAAGCGGTAAGTTATTTTTCAGGCATTCCTAAACGGACAATGCTTGATGCACAGTGTACAGCCATTATCATTGGAAAATGGCACCGCGCACTTGGTGTGATCGATGAACGCCGGGCCGCCATCTGCCAGGGTCTTTGTAACCGGGTATATCGCATCCACCGGACATTTTTGGACGCAAAGATTGCAGCTCTCACAGTAATCGCGCACCCAACCATGCAGATTCCCTTGCGCGAAGGGCAGGTTTTCAATGTCTGTGTAGACCGTCGCCAGGCGGACGCGTGGTCCGCTGTGACGGGTGATGAGCAGCCCATTTTTGCCGGAAATCCCCAAACCCGCATCAATCGCCACCGGGATGTAGTTCACATCCCCACCCACGGCTGGACCGGCATGGGCGTTAAATCCGCGCTGGCGCAGAAAATCGGCTACTTTGTTCACGATCACGCCAACTTCATAATAGGTCCGCCAGATCTCGATGTAAGAAGGAAGCGAGGGGGCAAGCCGGATTTTCTCGCGATCCATTTCAATCGTAAACACCAGCGCATTCGGGAACAGGATACGAAAGCCGCGAAAGATATAGCGCGGGTTGACTACAGTATAGCCAATTTCTGCAACTCCCAGACTCTTGGCATATGCTTCCAGCTCGGCCAGCGTTTGCGGATCGATCATCTTTTTACCGCTGTAAGGGTTCTGGCGGATGCTCCGCGCGCTTTTCCACATTTCGCCGATCGAGCCAAACAACATCCGGCCAACGTAACGCATATGCTTGATACGCGCTGCCGGGTTGCCGTAATCAATCACCACCAACGGCACCAGACGTGGCTGGCGCGCTTCTGGGTGGCTGGCGATTGGCTGATCCCGCTTACCCAGGTATGGTTCAATGGTCAGAAACCATGGCGCTTTCTTGATTTTTTCAGAGAGCAGGATGCGTTTCATATTTCTTTCCTTTGCTCAAAGACAGGAATACGGAACTGCGGCGCTTTGGGGTTGCCTTTGAAGCGTGCCTTGACCTTTTCATAGCCCATTTCACTGAACGGGCACTTCGCCAGGCAAATCGCGCAGCCATAATTCTGGTTGAAGTAATCCCGGCAGGCGGCATGGTCAATGCATTGCATCCCGCCATCACCGCGCGGACGAGGTTGTTCGTAGATTGCCGGAACCGGACAGCCACGAATGCACTTTTTGCACATGGCGCAGAAATCACGCACCCACAGATGTTCGTTCTCGGCGTGGATGGGCAGGTTGGTAATGTTGGTGTAGATCGTGTTAATGCGCAGGCGCGCGCCTTCATTGGGTGTGATCAACAGCCCGTGATAGCCGATCGCTCCCAGTCCGGCGACTTCGGCCAGGTGAGTATAATCCGTCAGGCCGCCGAGCGCGGTGCCAGGATAAGCCGCAAAACCGTTCTGACGCATAAAACCAGCCAGTTGGTTACCAATCCGCGCCAGGTTACCGTAACCCTTTGCCACTTCGCGGAAGGCTTCAAAGCTCGGCGCGGTAGACATATTCTCCTTATCCATCTCTACGGTGATGACCACTGCGTACTCATACGGGATACCTTTGTGCTGGAAAATAGCATTGCGTGGCACTTTGATATAGCGGAGATCTGCGGCTCCGGTTTCGTGTGCCAATTTTTCCAGCGCCACGAAAAATTCGGGCGTGGCTTCGGATTTTGTTGGCTGAAATTTGCCATCATATAGCGCAGCGCTCTGACGCATCCGCAATTGGAGTGGAATCATCACTGGCAAGACAGATAGGATTTGACGCAGACTCAGCCGGGACATGTACATCTGATCAAAGGTGAGATCTGGGCTGTCAAAAGGAGTGCGCGGCTTCGATTCGGGTGCCGGCTGCACCAGGGTTTGGAAGTTCCCCAGTTCCTGGTCAAACTTCGCCAGCAGGCCATCTAACGATGGCTTTTTCCCCATGCCGGTCCCCATGATCGTTTTAAATACCTGGTTGATGATTGCCATACTGAACTCCACTGATTGTTAGCGAACGCTAACAATAATATATCATCTCTTTTATTGTAAGTCAATGCTTACAAATGATATAATCGAACCAGGAGATCACCATGCCAAAAGTCATCACGGATATGCAAATTTTCCAGGCGGTTATGGAAATTATCGCTAAAAGCGGCTATGCCGGGGCGACCACCCGCCAGATTGCAGAAGCTGCCGACGTCAGCGAGGTGACCCTGTTCCGAAAATATGGCAGCAAGGCAAAACTGGTCAGGCGCACCATCAGCGCCCTGGTTGAGCAAACCGAGTTTGAATCGGCGACACATTATACGGGTGATATATTCGCCGATTTGCTACGAGTGTTACAAGCTTACCGGGATGCAGTTATCCTACACGAGCACTTTTTCTTTGTTCTGTTTGCCGAACTCAGCCGTACCCCTGAATTGGCCGATTCATTCTCCCAACCGCTGGGATTGTTCCAGTCCATTGGGAAGCTGCTATCACGCTACCAGGCTGAAGGTGTGCTAAAACCTGAGAATCCCCTGCACAGCGTAGCGTCCCTGCTTGGGCCGCTGATCTATTTCTCGATGATTGCGCGCTCGGCCGGGGACACATCCATGCCGCCGATAGATTCGGAAACACACATCCGGCATTTCATAGAAGGGCGCTATCAGTTATAGCGCCAAGAATACGTTGAACTAGATAGACGATAACACATCAAGACACCGGGCTGGCTAACAACAGGTTGCAGCCGACACGCTCCGCATGCGGCTGAACCAGACCGTTATCCTGATCACCTATTTTTAATAAATTACCAACATTCGGTCATAGATAGCAAAATCTTTGCCTATAGATAAGTGGCACCATGGGCCACTTATCTATTATGTGTTTGGGCGTTGAGATGGTAATACTTTTTTCATTCGTTACTCAAAAAAGTGCGCCCACGATCAGACCAGCTCCCCGAAAACTTATCCAATACCAGCCGCCTATTGGTAACCGGCTGGACAGTCCTTCGGGCAGGGGAAAAATATGCGTTCTGCTTTTACAGGTTCCAGTCAAATCTTTTGCGATCAAAGCTTATGCCAAGGATGCACCCGCAATCTAACTAAAAGCAAAACATTACACACATAGCCTGCACCTGTTACTCACCAAAAATAGGAAGATTTATTATCACTGCTTATTGGGCTAACCAACTTCTCGCAAATACTGTCGGACCATCAAAGCCGCAGTCGCTCCTTCTCCAGCCGCAGATGCTGCCTGCTTGGTAGCCCCTGCGCGCACGTCTCCAGCAACAAACAAGCCAGGGAGATTCGTCATCAATGTTTTATCAGTGACAGCAAAACCCCATTGATCCAGGGCAGCCAGACCATCGATGAGATTGCTATTCGGCGTCAGGCCGATAAAGACAAAAACGCCATCGTACTTCCACTCTTTATTCTCCCCTGTTGTCCGGTCTTCCGCAATAACCGCATGCAAACGGTTGTTGGCAATGCGAAATTCTTTGATATCGTGATTGAGCGTTACGGTCATGTTGGGTTTCTCGGCCACTTTATCCTGTAGAATTTGGCTCGCTTTGGCCTGGGAAGAATGCTCAACGATGTCTACCTGGGTGGCGAATTTTGTTAAAAACAAGCCTTCTTCAAAACCACTGTTGCCGCCACCCACTACCAATACTTTTTTACCTTTATAAAACGCGCCATCACAAGTGGCGCAGAAATGGATATTCGTACCGATCAAATCTTCCTCGCCGGGCACCCCCATGCGCCGGTAACGTGCGCCGGTAGCGAGCAGGACAGCCTTTGCACCATAATCGGCACCATCACCGGTCACCACACGGAAATACTGTCCAGCTTTGGTGACCCGGCTAACCTCCTGAGCCTGTAAAATTTCGACCCCAAAGCGCTTTGCTTGCCGTCCCAAGCGATCGGCAAACTCAGCTCCGGGGATGCCTTCATCAAAACCAGGAAAATTATCCAGAGTCTGGGTAATCCCGGCCTGACCACCCAGCCCAGCTTTTTCAATCACCAAAACATCAATGCCTTCGCGCGCCATATAAAAAGATGCCGTTAAACCAGCTGGTCCGCCACCGATAACGATTACATCATAAAAGTCGCGTTTAGCCTTGGTCTGAATACCTAATGGCTTGTTTGCAATCCGGGCACCAAACGGTTCCGTAAACGGTAATTTTGTCGCTCATGAAATCTCCTTGTTTTCGGCTTCAACGGGTATGGATTGGGGTTTTATTCCCCGAAATGCATTCTGCAGGCGAGTACGCAACCCTATCATTGCTGTTTTAATGGGCGAAATCCGCACGGCCAATAATATCAACGAAATCGAACCATAGAGCA
The DNA here is from genome assembly GCA_026390035.1 of Chloroflexota bacterium. Taxonomy (GTDB): domain Bacteria; phylum Chloroflexota; class Anaerolineae; order Anaerolineales; family Villigracilaceae; genus UBA5195. The sequence goes on along the minus strand of JAPLGT010000233.1, from coordinate 6,551 downwards.
GCGGCTGGAAGAGATTCCCCTGCAACCGGAATATATCGCCTTTCACTGAGAGCAGAAAATGGAAGGCCACGATCGGTGAAATGATATAAACCAGCTTGTGCAAGCGCTTCCAGTTCTTGCCGAGGCGCTTCATCCAATATTTGAAGGAGGTCAGCGCCAACGGGAGCAGCAGCAAGAAAGCGATTAGCCCAACTATAATGTACCACTTGGTACCCACATCACGCAGGATGGCTGACAGGTTGAAGCCATAATCCAGGCCAATAAAGGTGGCCAGATGGATGGTGGCATACATGAAACCGTAGTTACCGAGTGCCTTGCGGCGCTGGAGTAATTCCTTCCACCCTAAAATGGAAGCCAGCGGAGTACAGGCCAGCGAAAAGAGTAAAAACGTCAGCGCGTGGATGCCGGTCTGCTGCTCAATCTTCTGGATCGGGTTGGCGGTTAGATTGTTGGTGTAAAAATTGAAGATTAACAACGCCAACGGAGCCCATCCGCCAAGGTGCACCAGGATTTTGAATGGGGTAAAACGAGGTTTTTTCATGTTAGTAATTTGCCTTCAAATCCATGCCAGCATACAACGGCGCAACCTGGTCAGCATAGCCGTTGAACATGAGCGTGTCGCGACGTTTGAGTTCGCCAATGCGTCGTTCGCTGCCTTGTGACCAGCGCGGATGATCAACCTGCGGGTTGACGTTGGAATAAAAGCCGTATTCACCGGGCGCAATCGTACTCCACATGGTGTCGGGCTGTTCGGCCACCAATTCTATTTTGATCACCGCCTTGATGGATTTGAAACCATATTTCCAAGGCACCACCAGGCGCAGCCCGCCGCCATTTTGGGCGGGCAACTCGCCGCCGTACATGCCGGTAGCCAGGAGAGTCAGATCATTCATCGCCTCATCCAGGCGCAAGCCTTCCTGGTAGGGCCAGGGATACAACTGGTCGCGCTGACCGGGCATTTCATCGGGCCGCATGACCGTTTCGAAGCGGACGTATTTTGCGGCAGAAGTCGGTTCCACCTCCTTGAGCAGCTTTGAAAGTGGGAAGCCCATCCAGGGGATGACCATGCTCCAGGCTTCGACGCAGCGCAAGCGGTAAATGCGTTCTTCGGGCTGGAATTTCTTGATCAGGTCATCGAGTGCATATTTTTTCGGCTGGTTGACCAGCCCGTAAACTTCCACATCCCAGGGCGAGGTTATGAATTTCGTTGCTGCACTGGCTACACCACCTTTATCAGTGGTGAATTCGTAGTAATTGTTGTAGTTAGTGATATCTTTGAAAGAATTAACCGAGTTACCCAGTTCATCGGTTTTGCCACTGACCGCCAATTGCGCGGCCGTGGTTGGCTGCGGGGTGCTGTCGACCAACTGCGGAGCGCAAGCCGCCAGCGCCACCGACCCGGCCAGGACGCCCGCCGCTTTGATAAAGTCACGACGGGAAAGATAAACACTTTTTGGGGTGATCTCAGACGATGTTACGGGAATGGATTTAAAATTTTCACTCATCGGGTTGCTCCTAAATAATAATTGCTTAGTTGGTTGATGCTGGCTCTGCCAACAGTGCCTTGATCGCGGTTTCAGTCTGATCATAAGCACCTTCGCCGATCTGCATATAACGGAGATGGCCGTTCTTGTCGATCAGATACATCGTTGGCCAGTACTGGGTCTTATAAGCGTTCCAGGTTGCGCCGTCATTATCCTGGGATACCGGGTAAAGGATCTCGTTTTTTGCGACCGCCGCTTTGAGATTGTTCAAATCTGCTTCGTGAGAGAACTCAGGATAGTGATTGCCGATGATCACCAGACCCTGGTCAGCATATTGGCTGTGCCAGCCTTTCAATGCCGGGAGTACATGCTGACAGTTAATACAGCCAAACGTCCACATATCGAGCAGGACAACTTTGCCGCGCAGGTTTGCCAGGCGCAGCGGCGCAGCCACATTCAACCAGACAGTATTGGTCAGTTCAGGGGCCAGGCCCAAATCGGGCAGGGTGGTTTTTTGGGTCGATATTTTCATATCCGGAGTTTTAGAAGCAGGAACGGTCGATGCCGCGCTGCAAGCGGTCAGTACCAGGGTCAGAAAAAGAAAGAATGAAACTCGTTTCATCGGATAGTCTCCTTGAGTTTCATTCTAAGAAAAAGTTGTTACAAAAGTCTTACGTCAGGATTACGGGATGCTAAAAATAAAACGCGTCCCCTTTCCCAGCTCACTTTCAACACGGATCTCGCCGCCATGCGCCTGGATAATGCCGCGCGAGATCGCCAGCCCCAGACCGGCACCGCCCGTGGCACGGCTGCGTGATTTTTCTCCACGATAGAACTGCTCGAAAAGATGAGGGAGATCCTGTGGCTGAATCCCTTCGCCGCTATCGGAGACGATCACTTCCACCCGCTGCCCTGCCCGCTGCGCCGTGACATTGACCAGGCCCTGAGCGTTTGTGTGCCGCAGGGCGTTGCCAACCAGGTTGTTCAGCACCCGCCCGATCCGCGCCGCATCCATGCGAACCGGATCGACCTCGGGGGCCACCGCCCCCTCAAGGCGGATGCCCTGGCGGGTGGCGAGTTCGGAGAAACTCTCCAGTGTGTCTGAAATCAGGTCGCTGAGCGAGTTCTGAGACAGGTCAAGCTGCAAGCCGCCCGCATCGATTTGCGCCATCTGAAATAGGTCATCTATCAGCAGCGAAAGCGAGCGGATGTCGCGCTGGACGGTTTTCAGGTAACGCTGAACCGCTTCCGGGTCTTCCACCATCCCATCGGCAAGGGCTTCTAAAATGGCGCGCATCGAGGCCAGTGGGGTTTGCAAGTCGTGGCCAACCCAGGCGATTAAATCTGAGCGCATGCGCTCGACTTCCTTTTGCTTTTCGACGGCAGCCTGTAGCTGGCCAGCCATTTGGTTAAAAGTCGCAGCCAGCGATGCAACCTCGTCGGTTCCGATGACCGGGATGCGGGTCGCAAGGTCGCCCCCTGCCAGGCGGCGGGCCGCAGATTCCACATCACTGATGCGCCCGGCCAGTGCGCTGGAATAGAAATAGCCCAGGACCATCGCCATCCCCGCCGCAAAAACGAGCAAAACGACCGCCAGGAGCAGGTCGTGCTGGCTGGCAAACATCAGGCGCGCCGTCAGCCAGACGTTGAAAAAGGTTAGCACGCTGGCGATGGCATACCCGCCTAGTAAATTCCAACGCAGGCTGGGCGAATAGTTCATCCAGCCCAGGCGATACGCCAGAAATCCGAACAGGCTCGAGACAGTCGCCGTTACCAAAAGGAAGGCTGTCATCAGCCCCAGATCGGCCATCGGTGGCGCCATTAATAAATAGAAAGCGCCCAGAGAAATTGCCAGAACCAGCAAAACGCCCAGGGCGTAACGCAGCGTCAGGTTATATAGGAAATTTTTCATGGTTCAAATTTGTATCCTACACCCCAAACCGTTACAAGCTGCACCGGTTTGGATGGGTCGACTTCAATTTTTTCGCGCAAGCGGCGGACGTGAACGGTGACCGTGCCGGGGTCGATGTATTCAGAAACGCCCCAAACAAGCTCAAGCAGGTGATAGCGGGTGAAAAACTGGTGCGGGTGGCGCGCAAAAAGATAGAGCAGGTCGAATTCTTTCGCAGTCAGTTCAATCGGAGAACCGTTCATTTTAACAGAGCGCGAAAGCGGGTCAATCAACAGGCTGCCCAATTCAAGCGGACGCTCGCCCTCGCTGGCTTTTTCGCCGCCGCCACGACGCAGCACTGCCCGGACGCGGCTGACCAATTCTTGCGGGCTGAAGGGTTTGACGACATAATCATCTGCGCCCATTTCGAGGCCGTTAATCCGATCCAGCTCTTCCCGACGCGAGGTGAGCATGATGATCGGTACCTCGGAGCGGTCACGAAGCCAGCGGGTGAGACTGTACCCATCCAGACCGGGCAGCATCAAATCCATGACCACCAGATCAGGGATACGCTTTTCCAACAACTCCAGGGCAGCCTGACCATCCGCCAACGTCTGCACCTGGTAACCAGCGCGGCGCAAGTACAGGCCAACCACTTCGGCAATGCTGGGCTCATCTTCAACCACCAGAATGGATTTCTCGGGCATATTTTTCTCCTGGTTCAATCATACTGCAAAGCTTTGCCAGCGGTTGCTTTGTTCAGACTTTCGTAATCTTTAGGCAGGAATTTCGTAAGGATGAGCAGCTATGATCAAGGAAATTCAAACAAGGAGAAAAAAATGCGAAAATTTCAGTTCTTAGCCAGCCTGGTCTTTGTGAGCTCTATTTTATTGAGCGCCTGTGGCGCGATGACTCCCACCCCGGAAGTGATGATGGACAAGCCCACCGAGACGATGATGGACAAGGAAACAGCCACACCGGACACAATGATGGCCAAGGAAACAGCCACTCCAGATGCGATGATGAAGGAAACGGCTACACCCGATACCATGATGAAGGAAACGGCCACCCCGGATGCCATGATGAAGGAAACGACTACACCCGATGCCATGATGAAAGCGACCGAGGCCCCCGGAGCGATGATGGAAACGCCAGCCTGGTATACTGCCTCACTGACCGATGCTGAAACCGGTAAAACGTTTAACATTCATGAACTGAAAGGCAAGGTTGTTCTGGTTGAAACCCTGGCGCAGTGGTGTTCGAATTGCAAAAAACAGCAAGGCGAGGTCAAGAAGCTGCACGAAATGCTCGGAATGAAAGATGATTTTGTATCCATCGGCCTGGATATCGACCCGAACGAAAACGCCGCCGACCTGGCAAATTATGTAACAAGCAACGGCTTTGACTGGTTGTATGCAGTTGCACCGGCAGATGTCTCACGCGAAATTGCCAAACTCTACGGCGACCAGTTCCTGAACCCACCTTCCACCCCGATCCTGATCATCGATCGGAAGGGTGTGGCCCACCCGCTGCCCTTCGGCATCAAGAGCGCCGACGATTTGTTCAAAGCTGTGGATATGTATCTTAAAGAAGGAATGTAAAACCTATAAATGCCTGCAGAGGCGCAGCATTGCTGCGCCTCTGCAGAACATGGACAATCTATGGAAACCATCCTTACTTCTCTGACGCTTGGCCTGTTGGCCACCACCAGCCCCTGCGTTTTACCGCTCTACCCTGGCTTTCTGGCTTACATTTCCGGTGGACAGGCCGGGCTGCAGGGCAAGTGGCAGCGCTATCTGCTCGGGTTTTTCGTCCTTACAGGCGTACTGACCATGATGCTGGCCCTCGGTGGACTGATTGCGCTGCTCTCCATTTCGGTCGGACGCGCGCTCTCGGTCATTATCCCGATCGCAGATGCCATTATCATTTTCCTCGGTATTCTTTTGATTCTGAACATCAACCCGTTCAAGAGCCTGCCGCAAATCCAGGTACCGGTCTTATCCAACCCGTTTGTCAATGCTTTTCTATACGGCCTGCTTTACGGCCCAATTGCGCTGCCATGCTCTGGGCCGCTGGTGGTCAGTATCTTTGCCCTCTCGCTGACGGTGGGTGAAGCCCTGAGTAAACTCAACATCTTTTTCTGGTTCGGGATGGGCTTTGGCCTGCCGCTTCTGGCGCTTTCATTCCTTTCGGGCGCATCCCAGCGCTGGATTACTCGTCAGTTTGCCCAACACGCGCGTTGGATTAACCTGTTCAGCGGACTGTTACTGCTGGCGGTTGGCAGCTATGATTTGGTAAGCAACTGGGAATTGATCGTGGCATTCGTAAAGTGAGCAAAGTCCGCAAATCAAAAATGTGCGATTTAGGCCAGCCTGTCGCTCTCAATATTTCAAGACGGGAGCTGTAACAGCTGATGTTATTGTCGACTGCTGCTCTTCCAAACAAACACCTTCATGGCACGGTAATCCAAATCCAAAGGGTGCAAAGCGCGCAAAATTCACGAATTGGGTAACGGTAGAAAAGCGCATCTGGTCGCAGCCCGCCTTGGTGCGAGTGTTAGAATGCTTGAAGATGATCCCCATTGAAAAGATAAAAACCAAAATACGAGAGGGTAATGGCCGGCACTTGCAAAATACAAAGGGTGTATGGTCGCAACTCGCTCCATCTTGACAATACATCGCTCATGATGTACAGTATATCTGTACATATCGGAGGACAAAATGACTATTCAAACAACATACACCCAGGCCCGCGATGGACTGGCAAAATTATTGGACCTGGTCAACCATGATCGCGAAGTTGTCGTTATTCAACGCCGCGGAGAAGAAGATGTAGCCATGATTGCCGCATCAGAACTTGAAAGCCTGATGGAAACTGCCTACCTGCTGCGATCTCCCGCAAATGCTGAAAGACTGCTTTCCGCGTTGGGCCGCGCATTAAAGGGTGAAGGCTCAGAACAAAGCCTTGAAACTTTACGGCGAGAGATAAACCTTGAGCCCTAAACAACGCCTGGCGGTATTTCAACCCGAATTCATTGAAGACCTGCGTTTCTGGGTGGAAACCGATCGTAAACTGGCGTTAAAAACATTGGAATTAATCGATGTTATTTTGCGCGACCCGTTTACAGGGATTGGCAAACCGGAGCCTTTAAAATATCTGGCGCCTGGGACGTGGTC
>JAPLGT010000217.1:0-3202 GCA_026390035.1 Chloroflexota bacterium | reverse complement strand
TCCCCATAATTCGCCGCCACCGAGTTCAAAGGGTGCTGATGTAGCGATGGTGAACAAAAACGCCCAGTAGCGATTGTTAAAAAGTACCCGACCTAATAAATAATAAGAAAAGTATTGTAAAAAGACATGCGGAAATAAGAGGATGCTGTAAGCCAGGCCGAAATTTCCCAGCAGTTTTTCTAATCCAATAGCAATCGGAATGTGGACGGTCACATATAGGCCAATATTACGCAAGTCTCCTAGGATGGCATCTCCAACAAATAGTTGTGGGAATGCACGACCTGCAGCAAAGCTGGCAATATTTGCAGCGTCCCCGCCCAGAATAACTGTGGGGTAGCCATTGTTGGATACTGCTAATTGATAAATAAGGGCCAGTAAAATGAAGATCAGAATGGCGACCCAGTCGGAAAATTCGAAGTGCAAAGGCCAGATAAGGGTCCGGGTCGAGGTCATATCAAGATGTATGGCTAGCTTCTGCTCTGCCCAAGTAGTGATATTCTCCAAGTGTGAACGAAAAGATGTATCCAGCCACCGGGTTGCTATCCGCACATATCGTATGGCAATCAGGGCTAACCCAATAAGCAGGAGAATCCCGCCTGTCATTCGATAATAAGTAGGCCAGTTTGGGCCAGCGCGTCTTGCAATAAACCCTACTATAATCTGTGATAGATTAGAATCAAACCAGCCGGTTAGCAGGGCTAATCCGGAAAGTGCAAAAATGCATCCAGTAAATAAAATTAATATTTTTATGTATTTCAATTAAGTTACTCTGGTAATATAATGATCAGGAAAATTGCGTTCATGATTTTAGCATGAACGGAGTGCCCGTCAAGCAAAGAATGTTTTATGATCACAAATAGTCAAAAAACCGAAATTTGATTGATGTGAAAATATAAAATTATGATATAATCTCGCTTCGCGTCTATCCGACTGCTGTGAAGCAGTATTTCATTCTGGTAAGGAAATATAAGAAATGACCGACTTATTGAAGTCCGTTGAGGCTCTCGCCAATCCAAATATCCCCGAACTCCGTTCTGGCGATGCAGTTTCCGTTCACGTGCGTATTAAAGAAGGTGAACGCGAGCGTATCCAGGAATTCAAGGGTACCATTATTCGCATTCGCCATGGTGGTGTTGCTGCTACATTCACTGTTCGCCGTATTGCATCCAATGGTATTGGCGTTGAGCGCACATTTTTACTGCGGTCTCCTCGCATCGACAAAGTTGTTGTGGAGCGCCACTCTCAGACCAGGCGTGCCCAGCTTTACTTTTTACGAGGCCGGACTGGCAAGGCTACTCGCCTGAAACAGAAGTTCAACTAATTGGTTTAAGTTAAAAACAACGAGCGCAGAAATGCGCTCTATTGTTTTAACCTATACGCCTTTGGGGAAATTCCTCAAAGAACGCCAAAGGAATCAAAATGGCTATTCCGATTATCGGTGTAACAACTCGTACTGCCCCAGTTCCACCTTCTAAGTTAGCTTCAGTTATGGTTCAAAAATCTTATACGAGTGCAATTCTCGAGGCGGGTGGTGTGCCTGTATTAATTCCTTCAGAAATTCCTCAGAGCGGTTGGAATGAATTAGTAGAACGCCTCGATGGTATTCTCTTTACCGGTGGAGGGGATATTGCGATTGAGTATTTTCATGGTGAATCGCATCCAATGGTTTACGGAATTGATGCATCCAGGGACGAATTGGAATTGGGACTGGCGCGTGGAGCTGTTCGTGCTGAAAAACCATTCCTTGGGATTTGCCGCGGTTTACAAATCGTAAATGTGGCCCTGGGTGGAACGTTGTACACTCATATTCCAGACCAATTGCCCAGTGCGGTTTTGCACGATTACCCGGGGGAAGATGGCATTCAGGCGCGCACGGCACTTTTGCATTCGGTCGACGTGGATATAACTAGCCGTTTGGGTAAGATCGTTCGCAATGAGACAATACAGGTCAATAGTCTCCATCACCAGGGGATTAAAGATGTGGCTCCAGATCTTAAGGCGGTGGCTTTTTCTCCAGATGGTTTGGTGGAAGCAGTTGAATACCCTGACTATTCCTTTGGGATCGCCGTGCAGTGGCATCCCGAATGGTTGACCGATCAAGATGCCATTCAACGGCTTTTTAAAGCATTTGTGGATGCGTCGGCTGAACGAAGCCGCACAAGAGATGCACGATAATTTAAATTTTTCGATCGGTATTTTTGACTCTGGAATTGGTGGTCTATCCGTGCTGCGTGCTATTCGTGCGAAAATGCCCGGCGAGAGGATTATTTTTCTGGGTGATCAGGCGCACGTGCCATATGGTTCTCGCCGTATGAGTGAAGTGCGGGAATTTTCTGAGCAAATTACGCGGTACTTATTGGATAGGCGTGCCAGGCTTATCGTGGTTGCCTGCAACACAGCCTCTGCTGCTGCCCTGAAGCATTTGCGAAATACTTTCCCTGAGATTCCTTTTGTGGGCATGGAACCTGCCGTCAAGCCGGCCGCCGAGCAGACTCAAAGCCGGGTGGTTGGGGTTCTGGCTACTCCGGCAACGTTTCAGGGAGAGCTATATGCTTCCGTAGTGGAGCGATTTGCCAGCGGCGTGACCATATTACAAGATGCGTGTCCTGGTTTGGTTGGCCAGATCGAGAAGGGGGAGTTGGAAACAGCCGAAACCGAATCCATACTTCGCCGAGCGTTGAGGCCCATGCTTGAAAAAGGTATTGATACCGTTGTTTTGGGCTGTACACATTACCCATTCGTGATTCCGTTGATTCAAAGTATTGTTGGATCACAAGTCAGAGTAATTGATCCAGCTCCGGCCATTGCGAGGCAGGTGGAGCGATTGCTTGGTGAGACAAAAAGCTCGCTGCCAATAGGTGACTCTGAAAATGTGACATATCTAACGACAGCAGATGCGGATTCAATGCAATTATTATTACCCAGGTTTTTGGGCGAAAGTGGAACTGTGGCGGAAATTCGTTGGAAAGATGGCTGCCTTTTTTAATAAAAATTCCCGCATAAGATTGCGGGAATTTGACGAAGTGATTTTTTTTCGATGTTGGTTGAAATATATTAAGTACTTTAGTTTCGCCAAAGTTGGCGGTAGCACCTTAAGAAATCCATAAAACGCGAAAACTTTTCTGTCCAGTAGCAATGGCAAAGCAGGAAGGCTGGCCTTGCCTTCCGAATGTCATCAGTGCAGAATCGGCATCAGAGAATT
>JAPLGT010000248.1:0-8632 GCA_026390035.1 Chloroflexota bacterium | reverse complement strand
GCATCATAGCACCGCACCAAAATAAGGAAGAATACCCAATGAAAGCGATTGTATACACCCAATACGGATCACCTGATGTTCTGCGGCTGCAGGAAGTCGAAAAACCTGCTCCAAAGGATGACGAGGTGCTGGTCAAGGTCCAGGCTGCCTCTGTCAATGCGCTGGACTGGCATTTGCTCACAGCAGATATTTTCCTGGTGCGGCTGATGGGCATGGGTCTGTTCAAGCCCAAAAACCCCATCCTCGGCGCGGACATTGCGGGACAGGTGGAAGCAGTTGGCAAAAACGTCCAGCTATTTCGGCCAGGTGATGAGGTCTTTGGGGATATTGGGCATGGCAGTTTCGCTGAATATGCGACTGCTGCAGAACGCTGCCTGGCACTAAAACCAGCCAACCTGTCATTTGAAGCCGCTGCGGCAGTCCCGGTGGCGGCCCTCACAGCCTTGCAAGGGTTACGCGAGAGCGGAAATATCCAGCCTGGACAAAAGGTTTTAATCAACGGCGCCGCAGGCGGGGTGGGGACGTTTGCGCTGCAAATTGCCAAATCCTTCGGAGCAGAAGTCACCGCGGTGTGCAGCGCCCGCAATCTGGAACAGGCGCGCAGCCTGGGAGCAGATCATGTCATAGATTACGCCAAAGAAAACTTTACCCAAAGCGGGCTGCGATACGACCTGATTTTTGCTGCCAACGGATACCATCCGCTTGCTGCTTACAAACGGGCATTAACCCCCAGGGGGAGATACGTCATGGCTGGAGGCAAGGCCAGGCAAATTTTCGAAGCCATGCTGCTGGGAAGCTGGATGTCAGAAAAGAATGGCAGAACCATGGGAAATGTCTCGGCGCATATCAGCCAGAAAGATATGCTGACACTCACAGAGCTGTTGGAATCCGGGAAAGTTGTCCCGGTGATAGATAAACGCTACCCGTTGAATGATGTCGCCGAAGCGCTGCGTTATCTCGGTGCAGGGCATGCCCGAGGCAAACTTGTCATCGCAGTGGTGCCAGAACTAAATAAGCATGAAGGAAACGAAATTGAGTAACCAGAAAAAACATCACCCTGTAGCAGTGTGGTTCCTCATTTGTTTACAATTTCTTTTGGGATTAGGCGCGTTGGGCGGCGGAGGCGTTCTGATGGCTGCCCCGGATGGTTCAATCATCCAAATGCCGCTCAGTATGTTGGAAAACTCCCCGTTTTCAAATTTTCTAATCCCGGGTGTGATCTTATTCAGCCTGCTGGGCATTTATCCGGTTGCGGTGGCCTATAGTTTATGGCAGCAGCCTGCCTGGCGGTGGCCCGATGCGCTCAACCCGTTCAAACACCTGCATTGGAGCTGGGCGGCTTCTCTGGCATCCGGGATCATGCTGGTGATATGGATCTCAACTCAGGTCTTATTGATCCAAGCGATTGCGTTTCTGCATATTTTGTATTTTATTTGGGGATGGGTGCTGATCTTATTGACCATGAGCCCCACGGTTCGCCAGCATTTGCAGAGATAAGTAGAACCGAACAATTGGCGTGCCACTTACCTTTCAGATCATCTTGAGAATGAAAATTTATGACGAATAAAATCCTTGTTACCTATGCCACCTGCACCGGTTCCACGGTGGGCGTGGCTGAAGCGATTGGCAAAGCCCTGTCGGAAACTGGCGCGCTGGTGGATGTGCTGCCCATGCGGGAGGTCAAAGACCTTTCAACGTACAGGTCGGTGGTCGCGGGCAGCGCTATCCAGGATAAAAAATGGCTGCCGGAGGCGCTGCAATTCGTCCAGGCACATCGGACGGAACTCGCCAGCAAGCCATTCGCCGCTTTCCTGGTGTGCATGACCCTGGCCATGCGTAACGGCGAAAGTTACCGACCTTTCGTGGCCGATTTCATGGCCCCGGTACGCGCACTGGTGAAGCCGGTCAGCGAAGGTCTTTTCGCCGGAGCATTGGATATCTCCAAAGTTCCCACATTGCGTGACCGTTTGATGTTTCGCTTGAGCGTGCTATTCGGCGTTTGGTCGCAAGGCGATCACCGCGATTGGAGCGCCATCCGCGCCTGGGCTGAAAGCCTGCCCCCAAAGCTATTATAGTGAAACAAAAAGAACAGAAAACTGGCGCACTGGACGCCGTGCCCGCGGGCTACGTAGTGGCCGAGACCGCTAACGGGCTGCCGGTGTTGAAGAAAGCGGCGTAACTTAGACTGGCTCCGCAAAATGGAGCCAGTTTTTGTTTTTAATTTACAATGTTCAACATCTTGCAATACCAGAACGCGCGTGCTATATTAGGATTATGACCTTACTGAGCCGCGTCGATCCCACTATCAATCAAAATCGGTGGTATTTGGTGTCTGTCCAGGCCACATTATTTCATTCCTGTGCAGTCGTCGTTGCCTGGGGACGGCGGGATAACGACTTCCAGCAGTGGCGGGTGATCCCTGTGGCATCCATGGTGCAGGCCAACCAGGTGGCTGAGAAAATCGTTGAGCGCAAGATCAAGCGGGGATATCAGGTATATTCTGCCCAGCAACCGTAAGTGTGTAGGGAAATTTACTTGAAGATAGCGCCAGCTTTTACGGGGACAAAATCAACTGGCCAGGTGGTGCTCTGATCGTATGTTGCCCAGGTAAGGTCTGCGCCGATGAGATCGACACCAGTGAGGTTGGCACCGACCAGATTGGCACTGGATAAGTTGGCTTGCGCCAGGCTGGCATTGATCAGATTGGAACCACCCAGGTCAGCGCCCTTCAAAATAGCCCCGCGTAGATTGACTTCGCTGAGAGTAGCTTTGCTGAGGCTGGCCCAACTGAGATCAGCATTCTGTAGTTGAGCGCCGCGTAGAGCGGCATTACTAAGATTGGCGCCGCTCAAATCCACCCCGCTCAGTTGCAACGGTGGGGGTTCTTTCAGAAGTTCATCAAGTTGTTGGATTGTATATTGCATGGGTTTAGGCTGCTGGCCGTTTCGCGCCGTGACAATTTTTGTATTTACGGCCACTTCCGCACGGGCAGCGGTCATCAGGACGGGTATTCGAGAAGTCTGGGGTCTTTAGCGACTGGCGCTCGCGCGGGATGCTTGGATAAATGACAGGCACTCCGTCCACATCTTCCACCTCAAAATCTGTCTCGTCTTCGTCCTCTTCATCTTCATCTTCTTCGTCGTCTTCGTCATCCTCCGAAGATGGCCCGGGCATTGTATTTATGATGGTTTGAAAGATACGGGTTGCCAGGGACCCAAACGCTAACATACCTGCCAGGCTGAGCGCGGTCGCCTGGAACGGGTCAAGGTGCATGATGTGGTTGAGCAACCAGCCGAGGCCGTAGGCAACCAGTACCAATACGCCGCCGCCAACGGTGACTCCCACCAAAATCAGGATCACAAGTAATAAAATCATTCCGATAAGTTGCATGAAGTTTCTCCTGTGGTTTCGAATTTGCCAAAATCCAATACATATCGTGGAAATATATCCGGGAATATAGCGTACACAGTCCGCCGCTTTATGACTGAGTTGACCCAGACCGGTTATCATCCTCAGGTTTCTTCTTTCGACCCAGCCACCATGTTAGGGCCGACTGCGAACCGAAAGCAGGCAGCGCCTCGTTTTCATCCTGGCTGAGAAAGAGCATCCTCAGGGTGGTTAAGCTTATTGGGCCAAAATCGCGGAACTCGATTGGATTAAGCGTGTTTGTTCGCAGCCGGTTGACGAGATCCTCGAAACCAAAATCGCGCCCGTAACCCCCGCGTATCAGTGTCGCCTTGAGCCTTGGCGAGATTTTTCCCTGCGCAACAGCAACTTCCAAAGGTTCTCTGGATTCCAACACGGCTTGCGCGGTGGCAAGTCGTTGGAGATGTTTCTGCACAATTTGCCGCACACGTCCCCGGGTGACTCCAAACTGTAAGGCCGTTTTTTGCATGGATTTATTCGTGAGCCATGCTTCATAAATAATTTTGTGTCTTTCACTTGCTGACTGAACCATGTGAAATCCTGAATACTGAAATGGATTGATGTTGGAAAATTGTACCTGATTTCTCCCGGATACCAGCCTGTTATCGTCCATGTCGCTTTTTCCGGACATGTTGTCACTCCTGATTAATTAATCAACGTCTGGTCATTTTGTTGCGACTCTTTCAGTTTGCTTTTCGCAAACAAATGCGTTTGTCCATGCAATCTCCACTTAAGAATTTGTCCCGGAACAGGTTCAAACGGACTAATTGAAGACTGAAGTTGATTGACCATCAGCCTGGTTTTCTCAAAATCGAACTTCTCTGATGGATTAGCCCACAATGCGGCCAACATTTCTTGATCTATCACACCCAACCTCTTTAGCGTACCCAGCCGAGCAAAGGATCTCTGTAAATTTACTGGTAGACGTTCATACCCAACTTGCAGGTTCAGAAAGATTTCTTTCAACAAGAACTGGGGAATATCGGTGTCCGTGCCGTTTAATAAAGTCACCAACCCTGCCAACCCCGCAAGCTCGATGTTTTGAAAAGCATAATAGAGTGCCAGTGGATTCCCTTTGAGCGTTTCGAGCAGCGCCTTGAAATCCGGCAGGTCTTCAGGATTCAAGGCCGCGCCGCCTTTCTCGTAAAGTTCTATTGCTTCTGTGAGTGTAAAACCGGGTAATGTGACCAGCAAGCGATTATCTGTATGTAGTTCTGGAATTTTCTGGCCGAGGAGTGTCAGAATAACAACCGAACGGGTGTCTTTGAATATATCCAAAATTGGTTGGATGTAACGAATGTCAGCAACTGCGTCAACCAGGATAATCTGTCGAGTTTCTTTCTCGCGATAACGGATCTCGTGAGCCAGTTCTTCCATTCGAATGTCTGCCGGAGCGGAGATGCCATATAGTTCTTCGTGCCACCTGTGTAGATAGGCTGACACTCCGCCGCCATTCAAGTAGATCATACGTTTCTTTCCGAATTGTTGTCCCCAGGTCGATTTTGCAAGGTGTGAGAGCAACCTGGATTTACCCGTCCCGGGCAGTCCGAAAATCACGATTGGGCAATTGGAGATACTCGCATAATCTAACAGACTGGTCAATCTGGTAATAATATTTTCTCGTGGCAGCGTAAATGGATCGGCAGGATAACGATGATCGTGGATGTGTATATTTTGAAAAGGGCTGGGAGGGTTGTAGCATAATGAAAGCAGCCATTGGTAGTCGAGATTTTTTACCAGGTCGAGCGTGTGCTGCCCAGATGATAGTTTTCCAATACAACTCGCCAGGGCAAGAATTCCAGCGACTGTTTCTATCCCACCGGGCTGATGCCAGAAGATGTTCGCAAGTCCCTGAAACTGCTCAATCGTCATCTGGCGGTTGCCAAGAAAATAGCCTTTGCACCAGGCAGAGACACGCGAGTGATCCACACGCAGACCTTTTAGTTTCAGGCGGGAAACGAGCTGGTTAATTGCAGTCTTGGGTGAACTGGGTGATAAGACTTGAATTGCCATTTGGTGAATGACCAATCCTGCCTGCTCCGGACAATTTGGGGTAATCTGAGCGTAATTTTCTGCCATTTTAAAAACTTGTACGGCTATACAAACTTTATCGGGTTTTATTTGAGATAATTGGGGCATCAATATATTGGATAAAAAGTGCTGGATATTTTTGATGAGAAAAACATATCTCAGGTGGCACTTATCTGCACGGGCCCGTGCAAATTCTTCTGAAAGGAATTTGCACCATGAAAAACAAAGAGTCTTCCTTATCCACCGACCAACGCGTTGACGCCCTCAAACGCGCTCTCGGAAATATCATTCGCGATCTACTCGGGTTATCAAACACTGACCTGCCTTCTGATTTACCGAGGCCGGTTAACCCTTCTGTAGATATTCAGAAAAAAGGAAACAAAAATGACAAGCTCAGTCATCCCCACTAACGAGCGACCATCCCCCAATGATTTTCAGGCGTTTGTCGAACAAATTGTGGCGGATCTCGAACGTTCTCAAGCTGAAGATACCTGGGCCGTCTATACCCGTTTGTCGCGGGTCATGCAGAATGTACCATCCTATTCTCTCGAATTTCAGCCCGAGCGTGCTGAACAGTATGCCCGTGATAAGGGCGCAAAAATCATCCTTACCTATCAGGATGGAGATTTATCGGGCAAAAACAGCCACCGTCCAGATTTGCAACGCTTAATTCGTGATGTAAAAAGTGGCAAGGTGCGGGTCGTGGTTGTCCATCGGCTGGACCGCCTCTATCGCAATCTCGAATCACTCTTGCGGATTGTGCGTCTTTTCCGCAAATATCATGTGCGCTTGATGAGTGTTGAAGAGCAGATTGATACTGACTCCTGGTGGGGCCGAATTGTGCTTGCAGTGCTCGGTGCATTGGCGGAGGCATATGTCTGGCAAGCCAGTGAGCATGCTCGCATTGCCAAGTTATATCGTCTCTATCATGGGCTCGCTAACGGTCGCATCCCGCTTGGGTATTGCAATGGCAAATGCAAAATCTGCACAGACACAAATGGCTCAGGATATTGTCCCCTGTTCGGAGGCGAGAACCTTACCAGGAGTGACAGCAAAATACCCGTACCGCATCCAGTTGATCGCTACGTCATTCCTCTGATCGATGAGCTTTATGCCCGCATGTGGAGTTTTAGGGAAATCGCTGAATATCTAAACACCCATGACTTTGATTTACCAGACGGTACCCAGGCAAAGTTTCGCACAAAAGGGACCTATCGTCAAAACGATGTGCGGGATACCCGCGAATTTAGTTGTGACAGTATTCGTGTGATTGTTGGAAACGTATTCTACACTGGCCAGATTGCAGAATATGCCCATAAGGCTTTCGATGTCGATGACGACAATCACTGGGTGGGCAAAGATTAACTACCTAAAAACAGCCATGCAGGGAATTTGTCTCTGCATGGCTGCATCATCAAAAGGATAATGTATGAGCAATGCGCGCGAAATCATTCAACTGCTATCAGGGTTGCATGAACCCCTCATCTCTCGTGAGCTTTGGGAACGGAACCAAAACATCCGCCAGCAAAAATTATCTACTCCTACCAACACCCAACATCCTCGGAGGGAGTATGCGTTGACTGGGATTGGCCGTTGTGCTGTATGTTTTGATTTCGATGGCAGGCTGTCTTCATTGCGTGGTTCCACAGGTGGAACCGGAACTATGTATTATCGATGTGCCGACTTACAGGATAGACCCAAAAAGGATGTAAAGCGACGAGTAACTGCCAAGAATTTGGCAGATATCGGAATTAAAGAGAATCACAGTATTTCGTCTGAGTTGGCTGGTTTGCATAGTGGTATTTTGCGCGCAGATAGGCTCGAACTCCAGGTCAGTTTGCTGATGGAGCGGGTGATTATCTTACCGGAATGGCGTGAGGATATTTTGGCTTACTATCTGGGGGGAGAAGGGATGGCAGCTTATGACCGTGAAAAATATAACCTGTCCACCACTCTGGCGCGTTATCGCGATTTGTTCCAATTGGGGCATATTGGCAAAGCCGAGTATGAATCAAAAACTGCCCAGATTGCCAGGCAGTTGAAAATCCTTACTCCGTACTCAAAGCCTGAAACCAAAGCAGTCTTGCCCCTGCTGGATGATTTTCCCGCCCTGTGGCAACAATTATCTTCTGGTGAAAAACGCGCTTTGCTGCGCATCGTTTTCGATGGGTTGTTCTTTGACGCCACTGGAAAGCTGGTCCAGTTCTTTGCGCACGAGCCGTTTGATGCGATGATGGCTTAGTGGTTTGCACCAGTTTCGAGTAAAACCTTGACGGTCATGTCGGGGGCAAAGTTTTTTATTTCAAATCTTGCTTGATGACCAATCATCATATTTCTGTATATATATTTCGTCACCACCATATTCATATTAATGAAGAGAGCTGGCTATTCTCTGTAATAATATTAGGCTATGACCGTTTAGCATCCAGCCCTTTCTGCATCAAATGCAGCATTCGGACACCATGGGATGGGTCGTTCGTAGGCTCATAATTCATCTATCATCACATCGATATCCAGCTCAACCTAAAGTTCCTACAAACCTAGCGTATGCCTTAATGCCTGGTCAACTCTTTGCATGGATATTTTCCCAATTACCCGGTCAATGGCCACATCGGTAACAGTAGCCAGGTTATCTGTGACCACAATAGAATCTGCCAACAACCCAGATTGCACCCCATCAGGTGTATTGAGAACTATCGTTACACGGCTGGGATGATTTGCGCGAAAAGTACGGCTGGTAATCATGGCCACTATGATCTGCGCTAAACCTGTATTCAGGTCGTTTGCCTGTACAATCAGTGCAGGGCGGGTTTTTGCTTTTCGTAGATCCGAATGTGGAAACAATACCAGTACAACATCACCGCGCTTAGGGTTTTCTTCGGGCAGCATCGTAGTTGTCATATAAGCTCATTTCAGGAGCATTCCAATCTTCGCCAAATGTAGCAAGTTGGTCAAGTAGAATTTTGGCCTGTTTTTTGTCAATGCCACGCTCACGTAAATCAATATCATTTTCAGTGAGGAAGGTGACTATCACCGGGGTTTCATCTTGAATCTCCCTGGGCGGTTTCTCAATTTCGATTTTTCCCTTACGATAAACACCGTGCAAACTGGTTAGCATAAGCAACTCCTGTCTCTATCAATTATTATACTTCGGACTTGTCTCAGCCATTAAAGT
>JAPLGT010000270.1:0-20532 GCA_026390035.1 Chloroflexota bacterium | reverse complement strand
CGAAAGACTTTGCCTCTCGCCTTGTGCGCCCGTACTGCTTCGTTCTGGATGCCCTGCCCAGGTAGTTCTACGCTCGTCAACCCCCGTTTGAGCTGGGCTTTTCCCCTTTTATCCGCCTACTGCTTCGAAGTCCCCTTACTATGAAACAGAAATATTACCGATTAGACTTGGTTTGTGACGAATGTCGTCCACTTTGGTTACATTAAAGGCTGTGTCTATTGATTATGATTGGGTATCATTTTAGTACATTGAAAAAGCTGTCCACAACGAACGAGGAGAATCCATGCAGGCTGTCCCAAGTGAGTTCCTAGCGATTGACCGTAAGGAAAGGGTCAATAAACCCTTCCATGATCTATCACTGCGTTCACCCGACGAACGAGTCCGCGATTTCGATGACGTGGTAATCTCTTTCGATCTGGATAGAGCACGACTAGAAGCTTCACGCTGTATCCATTGTCCAGACCCAGCTCCTTGCATGGTAGCCTGTCCAACTAACAATGACATCCCATCTGCAATGTGGCTGATTGAACAAGGTCGATTTAAAGAAGCCGCGCAAATTTATCATCAGACTTCTTCACTTCCTGAAATCTGTGGGCGAGTCTGTCCGCATGAACAACTCTGTCAAGGCTCATGCGTTCTGAATAAACAGCATCAGCCAGTCTTAACCGGCCAGCTTGAAGTATTTGCACTTGAGTGGGAAAATGAGAACGATCCCTTTGTAATTCAAAAAAGCAAGCCAACTGGAAATAAAGTAGCGATCGTGGGAGCCGGACCAGCTGGTATGTCCTGTGCCCACCTTTTGCTTGAAAAAGGTCATGAAGTTACGCTTTTTGATGCCAAACCAGCACCTGGTGGCTTAATGGTCTACGGCATCCCAAACTTCAAACTTCCCAAAAGCTCCCTGTTTGCCAAGTGGAGTGACCTGGAAAAAGCGGGCGCCAAATTTGTGGGAAATACATATATCGGAAAAGACAAAACCATTGACCAACTTTTCGGTGAAGGCTTTCAGGCAGTATTCTTAGGGGTTGGAGCTGGTATCGATGCCAAGATGGAAATTCCGGGGGAAGATCTCCCTGGAGTATACGAGGCTACCGATTTCTTGATCCGAGGAAATGTCGATTTAAAATACCTACCCAACGACAAGCGCGAACGCCCACAAATGGGTAAACGTGTTGCCGTTATTGGTGGCGGTGATACTGCATCAGATTGTCTGCGCACTGCACTTCGTATTGGTGCGGAAGAAGTAATTTGCATTTACCGCCGTACAGAAAAAGAGATGCCCGGCGGGAAAAAAGACCGACAGATGGCAAAAGATGAAGGCGCGCAGTATCGTTTTCTTACCCAGCCGGTACAATTTCTTGCAGGACCAGATGGCCGCTTGGCAGCAGTCGAATGTATAGAGATGAAACTCGGGGAACCTGATGCCAAAGGCAGGCGAAAGCCTGTCCCGGTGGAAAGTTCAAATTTCTCCATTGCGATCGATACCGCCATCAAAGCTCTTGGATATTGGCCTGATCCAATTATTGGCAAGACAACCACCAACCTGGAAGTCCATGATTGGGGTTTAATCACCCTAGTAGATAAAAAAACCGGCGCCACCTCGCGCCCCGGAGTATATGCCGGTGGTGACGGAGTTACAGGGCCGGATCTCGTCGTCACTGCAATGGTAGCAGGACGAAAAGCCGCCGACGCTATTGATAAATTTCTAAAAGAACAAAAATAAGATGCGGACAAAAAACCCGTCGGAAAACTGACGGGCTTTTTGTTTAACGAGTCATTTATATTCATTGGTTATAATCAGCCTATGAATCTTACTGAGCGGATTTTCAATTACTTCATATTATTTTGGTTCTTCTCTTTCTTGTCCTTCAGCAATGCTCGCCTGGACGATCTACAAGATCGAATTCACGTATTAGCTGTTGACAAAGCCTTCGACTTCGTCACTTGGACAGCCAATTCAACCTGGATTAAACTGACTCAAAGCGCAATTGGCACACCACATTACATAAACACTCAAGCACAACAACAAATAGTCTTGGAAAGTTTTGAACTGATAAAAGCTATAGAAAAAACAAATCAAGAAATTGATCTGGTTTATAGCAACCCATCCATCACTGATCCAACGGTCGCATCCGAATCACTCCGAATTAAGTTACAGGAACTCGATCATCGACTAAATTTAATCACCCCATTTGCAGAGGCAACTCTAGAATTCCAGGTTACATCTGCCTTGAATGATCTTGGACTAACCACGGGCGGTCAACCTATTCCTTGGGTCTTATACCACATAACCCCATTACCCCAAAACCTGGTTATCTCAAAACGTGAGAAAATTGGGTCCGAAACAAATTATATACTCACGCCACTTACAACCAGTGAAGCTTCGACCCTCGAAAATAATGTCGACAAACAACTCAATGTTTCGTCACTGGTGGTAAATATTGGCGGATTGGCTGCCTACCCAACTATGATCATGCAAACTGCATCCATCGATTGGTTGACAAGTACTATCGGGCACGAATGGACACATATATATTTAGGGCAGCGACCTTTGGGAAATAATTACAATACTCCAGAACTTAGAACAATGAACGAGACAACGGCATCAATCGCCGGCACAGAAATTGGAAAAATTGTAATGGAACGCTATTACCCAGGCTTGCTTGCCCAGAATAATAATTTCCTAAAACTAGTTTCCAGCAAACGTAAAAATATCAACCCAACAAATTTCGACTTTCGTGCTGAGATGCACACAACCCGCGTTAAAGCGGATAAGTTACTCAGTGACGGAAAAATTAGTGAAGCCGAAACTTACATGGAGCAGAGGCGCCAATTTTTCTGGGACAATGGGTATCCTATTCGAAAAATCAACCAAGCATATTTCGCATTTAACGGATCTTATGCCGATACTCCAGGCGGAGCTGCAGGCGAGGATCCGGTCGGACCGACGGTCCGTGCCTTACGCACTCAAAGTCATTCGTTAGTAGAATTTCTTGACCGTATTTCGGCCATGACCACATTTGCAGAACTCCAAAAAGCTGTAAATAATAACTAGATCAATATTATTATTTTTTCTCATAAAGAATAAACCTAGGACATGATAATGAAATTCGTGCGCAATTTCGTTTTATTTATATTATTATCTTTTTTACTACCTGCCTGCACTAACAATGCTAACCCACCCCGCACGGAAAAAATAATACTAACCCCAAACCCTCCTTTACCAACCCGGTTTAGCCTGGGTAATTGTATAGACACCCGACTACCAACCCCGGTTTCTGGTGAGCTATCACTATTTCATCCCGTGAATTCTGATGACCATTCATTAGGCAAAGCTGATGCATTTGTAACCATATTAGTCTACAGCGACTTCCAATGTTCATCATGCGCAAGCATTGCCCCACTCCTAAAATCTTTTGTAAAAAAGTATCCAAAAGACGTCCGCCTGGTTTTCCGTAATTTTCCGCTTATAAGTATTCATGACAAAGCAGCTTTATCAACCCAGGCTGCTGAAGCCGCCAGTTTGCAAGGTAAATTTTGGGAAATGCATGATCTCCTCTATTCCCGGCAAGCCGAATGGTTAAACCTCAATCCCGTTGATTTTCAAAATTGGATCATCAAACAGGCAGAATCCATCCCGGTTAATAAATCCCAGTTTGAAGCTGATTTGACAAGTCCAGCATTGGAAACCCTTGCGCAAAAGGCCTGGGTTAATGGCCAAAACATTAAGCTCCCCGGCGCGCCAGTTATATTGATTAATGGTGAGATTCTCAAGTGGCAACCAAATTTAATTGATCAATTGGAAAACTTGGTAAAACTGGCAATTCTCCCTCAAAAACAATTCAGCAGCTGCCCTCCTATAGTTATCGATCCAGTGAAAAAATACGTTGCAACATTAATCACTTCCAAGGGCACAATAAAAGTGACTCTTTTCTTGGATAAAGCCCCAAATACTGTAAATAATTTTATTTTTCTGGCCCAAAAAGGCTGGTATGACAATATACCTTTTCATCGCGTTATTCCTGGCTTCCTAGCACAATCCGGCGATCCAACTGGTACCGGTTTAGGAGGTCCTGGATATTACATCCCAAACGAAACAAATTCATTTGTCTATGATAGGGCAGGAATGGTTGGTATGGTTAATTCAGGGCCAGATACAAATGGCAGTCAATTTTTCATAACACTGGCCCCCGCTCCTCATCTCAACAAGGACTACTCCATCTTTGGCCAAGTAACGGGTGGAATAGAGGTGCTTTCTCTCTTAACACCTTTTGACCCATCCAATCATCAGCCCGATGTCGAGCCCGACACACTATTTACAGTAACAATCGAGGAAAGATGAATTTTTCTACACCTGCAATCCAACCCAAAAATTGGGGATCGTTTTTCACAGCCATTTTATTTGCTACAGGAGCACTCGCTATGTTCGTGCTAGGATTTTTTCTGGCACTGATCTCTGTCTTAACACAGCCAAATATAAAAACCAGCGAACCTGTAAGCGTTCTAATGCTTGCATTTGGTATGGTGGCGATAGGACTTTTACTCATCCCGGGGTTTTACTTCAATGTAATAAATTTTCTTGGCAGACCTGATACGAACAATTTAGCCATTAAAGTGGACGACCGAATTTTTTTCTCATCTTTAATAACATTATGGCTTTTGAGTCTGATGATAGGACAGGCCATCTCAACAAGTCAACCAGTTGCATCTCTCTTCCTGCCTTTCCTTAATTTCCTCGCGGTCTGCCTGCCAATCGTGATGTATTTACGTATTGGGTTGAGGGGCATAACTTTGCCATCTTTTCGGCATGTATGGACTGTTTTTGGGGCTAGTCTCGTGGTATCTCCAATTTTAGCCCTCATCTTGGAAGCTTGCGTTTTTGGTGCTTTCTTAGCGATATACATTCTTATCGTCAAATTTATTCCCGAATTAAATAATCAATTTAGTTTGATGATTAGCACCTATGAATCTAGCAAACAAAGCGAGGATGCAATCATGCAATTGGTTGCAAATTTATTATTTTCACCAGGAACAGCTATCGCGGCTCTTGGAATTTTTTCTGTAGCCATTCCTTTCATTGAAGAAACCTTCAAGATTATTCTTTTATGGCTTTTAAAAAACCAAATCCACCGTCCCAGCGATGGTTTCGTGCTGGGGACTATTTGTGGAGCAGCATTTGCACTGGTAGAAAATATTAGCTTTACTAGCCTCGGCTACGCAGATTGGTCATCCAGCGCTGCAGTACGTGCATCTGCCGCGCTTCCACACATATTTAATAGCGGGCTTCTCGGCTGGGCATTAATCTCAGCAAAAGAAAACCACCGATACCGTCAGCTTGCGATAACTTTCCTTGCAGTAACACTTGTGCATGGTGCCTGGAATGCCATTAGCCTTGGATTGGCGATGAACAGCCTTGCAGCGTATGTACCAATTATCCCCTTCTATCTTCGAAATTCATATCCTTGGATAGCAGGGTGGATTTTACTCGCACTAGCAATTTTCTCTGGGCTTATCTACAATAACAGCCAAATGAAAAAACTTCAACTAGCCGAATGAGTATTAAGCTGGGGTATAATCCAGCGCTATCACTATTTTTGTCGGGAGAAAAAATGGAAATCCTGAAAACGTTATTCGATATTTTTTTACATCTGGACAAATTCCTGGGAGAAATTATCACCCAGTACGGCACACAGACGTATGTTATTCTTTTCCTGGTCATTTTTTGCGAAACAGGTCTAGTTGTGACACCTTTCTTACCTGGAGACTCGCTCATTTTTGCCGCGGGAACATTCGCCGCGATGAAAAGCTTAGACCCTTTGATCCTTTTTGTCACATTAATTATTGCCGCCGTGGGTGGTGATGCTGTTAACTATTGGATTGGTCATAAGATTGGTCCTCGTGCATATACCGGCGAGATAAAACTGATTAAAAAAGAATATATAGATCGAACTCATGCGTTTTTTGAAAAACACGGTGGCAAAACAATTTTCCTGGCCAGATTCGTGCCGATCGTTAGAACCTTTGCTCCATTTGTTGCTGGTATTGGGCAAATGTCCTATGGCTATTTCCTTAGATACAACTTAATCGGCGGAATAGTATGGGTATCCCTTTTCCTCTCCTTGGGTTACTTTTTTGGGGCCATGCCAATCGTTCAAAAAAACTTCGAACTGGTAATAATTGCAATTATCCTGATCTCAGCTGTTCCAATGATCATAGAATGGTTAAAAGCCCGGCGAGAAAATAAAAAATAATCAAATCTAGTACATCGTTGCCAATATCCTAGTAAGACCTCGGGGATTATCACTCAGATAATCCCCGAGGTCTTACTTACGCCTGATTTTTGTATTATGTTATTATCTGACACCTAAACGATAGTCAGGGTTCACTATTGACGATAATCATTTCTTCGCTCAAGTATTTACAATATGTGAATAAAACGCGAAAATTTGTCAATAATTTATCCTTTCTTGCAATAGATTCCGCCTACCGGAATACTCCGCAGATTTATGAAACATCAACTTCCTGCCAATAGATAAGGAGACGACAAAAGATGAAACAATCATTTTTCTTCCTGGCCCTGATCACCTTTACCCTTTTTTCCTGTAGCTCAATACCACCAACATCAAAGACTTCTACGCTCAAAATTGCGGTCATTCCGGTTATTGACACACTGCCCATTTTTGTAGCCCAGGCAGAAGGCTTATTTGAAAAAAATAATATAAAAGTAGAACTTATTCCGGTAGCATCCGCACCAGAACGAGATCAAATTATGCAAGCCGGGCAGGCTGATGGCACATTAAACGAAACTCTCGCGGTGATGCTCTTCAACAAGGATAAAGTCCAAATTCAGGCAGTCCGCTATGGGTTGATGGCTACAGAGAATTCTGGACATTTTTTCATTCTCTCTTCAGCCCAATCAGGGATAAACGATATAACTGGCCTAAAAGGGGTCGAAATTGGTATCTCACAAGGAACAATAATAGACTATGTAACGACGCGCCTGCTTGAATCTCAAGGATTCACTCAAGATGAAATCAAAACCATAGCAGTCCCGAAAATCCCCGACCGGATGGCCTTACTGGCATCGGGCGAACTTAAAGCTGCCGTTATGCCAGACCCGCTGGCAGCCTTGGCGGTTCAACAGGGAGCGAACATTATCATCGACGATTCAATTAATCCGAAACTCGGCGCAAGCGTCATCTCCTTTCGAAAAGAATTCTTAGACGCAAATCCAGGAATGATTAAAGCCTTTTTAGAAGCCATAGAAACCGCAGTTACCCTGATCAATTCCGATCCCGGCAAATATAGCAATCTACTGGCGGAACATAAAATCGTACCACAACCTTTGATCGGCAAATATGTAATACCTAAATTCCCGATCAAAGGTGTTCCATCGGAGGCCGAGTGGAATGATGTCCTCGCCTGGGCAAAATCCAGAAGTCTCTTTAGCGCTAATATTTCTTACGCAGATTCTGTCAATCCATCATTCTTGCCGTAAATTCATGGGCGGGACCATATTCTTTTCATAAACATTTTATGATCAAAATAGAATCTCTCATATTTAACTATAAAACAACACCGATCTTTGATAATTTCAACTGGCAAGTTCAAAGCGGCGATTTATGGACCATATTAGGACCTTCAGGTTGCGGAAAAAGCACTCTGCTTTCGTTACTTGCTGGTCTGCTATCACCAATTTCAGGGACCATTAGCGTAAACAACGAGGCTCTTGTCCGTCCCCGCCCGCAAACTGGTCTAATTTTGCAAGATTACGGTCTCCTTCCCTGGGCTACGGTTGGCCAAAATGCCAGCCTCGGGCTTCAATTACGCAATTTTTACGGAGCAGACGGCGTACATGCACCAAAAAGTTTAGCTGGGGTAGAAAGTCTTGATTTATGGCTAGGAAAACTCGGCCTTACCTCCGTTGTGAATAAATACCCCGGCCAAATTTCAGGTGGACAACGCCAACGAACAGCAATTGCCCGCACGCTTATCTTAAAACCTGATTTACTATTAATGGATGAACCCTTCTCATCACTGGATGCCCCGACCCGCGAATCATTACAGAGCCTAACCATGGAACTTTTCAAGGAAGAGCAACTGACAGTAATCATGGTAACCCATTCAATCGAAGAAGCAGTCTTGATGGGTCGCAAGATATTACTATTAAATAACCATCCTAACTGTATTGCCCAAATTATTGAGAATAAGAATGCTGGTACCAACGGTTACCGCGAAAGCAGAGAATACCAGATTTCCTGTAAATATTTAAGAAATCTGATGAATCCAATCATTGGGCAAGGGCTATGATTAACCTTCGACGGCGCGATTTACTTCTGGCATCCTTGTCCATCGTCATGGGATGGGAATTTGCAGCATTATTGATCAACCGCCCAATATTACCGACACCTACCATGGTTTTCTTGGTATTTTTTCGCGATTTATACAGCGGAGAATTGTTCGGCCATTTCATTGTCAGCCTATGGCGGGTATTTGCTGGCACACTTTTAGCGATCATCACGGCCGCTCCTGCCGGATTGGTGCTGGGACAATCCAAAAAACTCGGGCAGCTATTTATGCCCGTTATATACCTTCTTTACCCGATACCAAAAGTTGTCTTTGTGCCAATCATTCTTCTTTTTTTCGGCATCGGTGATACCGCCAAGATCGTTATCATTTTCATCATTCTTTTTTTTCAGATTCTTGTCCTGGTTCGAGACCAGGCGTCTAATCTTCGGCCAGAATTAATTCAGTCGGTGAAAAGTCTTGGCGCTGGTAGGCGCGCCTTGTTCAAATATGTTTACTTGCCAGCCAGCTTACCCGCCATTTTTACTGCTATCAGACAGTCAGTTGGAACAGCAGTAGCAGTACTTTACATCGCTGAGCTTTTTGCCACGAACCAGGGGCTCGGTTATTATATTTATTTTAAAGGCAGCACGCTTCTCGATTACTCAGCCATGTATGCAGGAGTAGTGGCCATGAGCTTGTTGGGATTAGGGATGTATTTTCTGGTCAACCAGCTTGAAATCTGGTTATGTCCTTGGCAAGTCTCGGCTAATTGACAATTTGAAAACTTGATGTTTAAAAAGCAAAGTGCTGTTGAGAAAATGTCAACAGCACCTTGCTTTTTTTGCACGATACAGTCGTTATTTTTTAGCTTTGAATTTATCCATTGCAAAACGAACAAGCGCAATTACTAAACCAATACCAAGAGCGATTGCACCTAACCAATTGATGGAAAGCGGAAGCTGAATTGGAAGTTTTTGGAAAAGTGTGTCGAGCAGAACACCAAGAATGAATAAACCTCCGAACATACGGTTGTGATAAAAACAAAAACCTGAAAACCAAGTTGGCCAATAAATCTCAAAGCCCTTAGGCGGACCATCTGGGCGTGGTTTGGTGAGTACAATCACCGCATAGAGCGCACGCTGTGCAGCAAATAGAACAAGGAGCATAAAAAGGGAGAAATAGCCGATCGCAACCAGATAAATCACCACACTATAAGCAATTAAAATAGCAGCAACAGTCGTATATCGGGCAAAGGTTTGGCCAACACGAACCGGAAAAGTACCTACTCCTTTTTTCTTGTCATCACTTAGCTTGTCTGTGTGCTTCGCCACATTAATACTCGCAACACTCAGGCCGAAAGGTATACCCGCTAAGGCTACCATCCAACTCCACTGCCCTGAAAGGACCAGATAAACTCCTGCAATCATAATCGGTCCCCAAATAATGAAAATCGCAAGTTCGCCAAGAGCCCAATATTTCATGGGCCAGGTGTAGAAGAGTAAAACAAGTGATCCAAAAGCAAACAAACCTATGACCGTTGGATTTAGTTGAGAATACCAGAGTGCATAAACACCTGAAAGAAAAGCGATAATACCGCTAACAACAAACCACTGAATCTGCTGACTCTTACTCCAGAATCCTTGAACTAACGGATGCACACCATATTGAGTCCTAAAATAATTATCATTATCAACGCCCTTAGAAAAATCAGTATAATCATTTAATAGATTATTTGTACCGTGAGCTACAAACAATCCAAGCGTTACCACCAACCACGGCCAGAATGCAAATGCGCCATCCCTCCATGCCAAAAGACCGCCAATGATCGAAGAATAAATCGTAACTGTTGTGACTGCAGAACGAGTCGCGATCAGCCACTTAGAAACAATATCCAAGGAATCCCATTCCTGTTTATCATCCATTTTGATGAGTTCCCAGGCAGCTTTGCGCCACATGCCAAAATTAATATTCATTGATTCTCCTTTCTATTTTGATAAAATTATACAATGGATTTTGTGAAATATTGCACACTCACTGGATTTAATCAAAAGAATGGGCAGACTACACCTGATCTGCCGTTACGCTTGGTAAGTTTTACCACCAAAGGGACTGCCGAAGTAACTTATTCCCATGATGCATCACGTCGATAGCGTACCAAATTTATCACAAGAATAGCGACAATTTGTTATTCAAAATGCATCTTAATTTCGGAAATTTTCCCCAATTATATCAATTTTATCCGGTATCGATCACTGCTCAATCCACATCTGAACACGATAAAATCTGATACCTGTAAATCCACAACAGGACCAATTGGAAAAATCATCATTATCATTTCAATCGTTGTGAACTTGCAAAGATTTGGAATCTCTCACCGCCAGGATGATTCTCACCCGGTATTCTAGTAGAACGGCAGACATCCCAGAAAAAAAGTAAACTTCCACCAATAATATAAAACCTCGGAGTATTCTCTTCCAGGTTATTCGCTGGTCATGATAAACAAAGGTTTCATTTCAAAGTTTTCGTATTTTGGTCTATATCGGTCTATGTCATAATAATGTTGGACATTGACAATTTTCTTACTTGCGGTCACTACATCAAGGGGCATATTGTCGTAACGGCCATTTTTCAACACCACCAGTCGACCATGAACTCCCTTCAAGATCAAATCCAAAGCCAGGTTGCCAAAAGCCATCGGAACTATCGAATCAATCGCATCTGGATCTCCTCCCCGCACCATGTAACCCAATTTTTGCGTGACAACATCTACCGTTTGTCCGCCATTGAATTTAGGTGAAATTTCTTTTAACTGCGCTGCTACCAAATCACCGATACCCCCCAGCTTGGCGTGTCCATACGCATCAGTTTTGTTCCCCTCGAAAACCATATCGCCGCCCTCATAAGTTGCCCCTTCCGAGACTAATACTACAGAGTATCGGCTTGGATTAAGCATCCGGTCTTTGCTCAGTAATTCTGTAAGATGCTCTATACTAAATTTATATTCTGGAATTACACACCGATTTGCAGCTCCTGCCATAGTAGGAAGTATCGCAGTAAAACCCGCATACCGGCCAAAAACCTCCAAGACAAGGAAGCGTTCATGAGAGCCAGCCGTTGTGCGCAAGCTATTTGTCAAAGCAATCGTTCGGGTCACGCATGTGCTGAACCCTATACAGTAATCTGTTCCTGGAACATCATTGTCCATGGTTTTAGGAATTGCTACAACACGAAGACCTTCCTGATACAACCTTACTCCGTAACTAAGCGTATCATCCCCTCCAATTGGGATCAGGTAATCGATGCCAAGATAATTCAGATTTTTTATCACTTCTGGCGTAAGATCAGACCGCGATTCTGGATATTTTTCCTTTAGGTGTAGTGGAACATCTTCGCTTTTCATTTTCCCGGGATTGGTACGGGAAGTATGCAAAAAAGTACCTCCGGTACGGCCTGCTCTGTTTACAATTTCCTCGTTCAAAAATTGAAAGTTATTGCTATTGTCAGCATTCTTATCCCGAACAATGTCTGTCAATCCCGCCCATCCGCGTCTGATACCGACAACTTTATAACCCTCTCGCAAGGCTCGTATTGTAACTGCACGGATGGCTGGATTCAAACCTGGAACATCGCCACCCCCCGTCAGAATTCCAATCACACCAGGTTTCTTGCTCGCCATCATAGCCTCCTTGTGGAAAGTCGAAAGGAAGGATTATTTCATTTCAATTTTCTAAAATAATTCATAATGCCAACCAAAACACTTAATCTATTCTATAACTCTTTCTCATATCTTTCAACTATTTAATGCATATAGTAATATTCCAGCTGCAACAGCGAGGTTTAAGGATGAGGCCCGCCCACGCATTTTTATTGATACCAAGTCGTCGCATACACCCAATTGCTCCGGGAGAAGTCCTTTTTGTTCTGATCCAAGAAGCAAAATCGTTGGGCGATCATCCAGCTTTATTTTTTTATAATCCAGCGCTGCGTGAGCAGATGTCCCAATAATGCGAATGCCACCTTTTTTTGCCCACTCAGAGAACTCTACAAAAGATGCCATATAAAAAGGTTTCCAAAATATCGCACCCATACTAGCTCTTACAGAAGAAGGATTATAGGGTTCCACGCCTCCATCTAGCAATAACAAGGCATCGGCACCGACTGCATCAATATTACGGAGTATAGTGCCCACGTTTCCCGGATCTTGTGGCGTAACAATCGCAACACCAAATTTTAGAGACGAAATATCTTCAATAAAACGGGGTTTCTGCCGAATCAATGCGGCGAGACCCTGTGGGTTTTCTTTCTCAGCAAATGACTCAAATGCATTTTCCGAAACCTGGATACACCGTACCCCTTTGTTAATTTGCGTTTCCACGAATTGACGCCCATATTCACTTTTCAACCGCCCAGGACAATAAAATAGCGCATTAAAATCCCACCCGGCCTCAGCAGCCTCGCTAACATGCAAAATTCCTTCAACAAGAAATAATCCGAATTCATCACGTACTTTTTTCTGATGTAACCCCCTGGCCAATTTAATAAGCGGATTTGAAGGACTATTGATAATTTCAGTCATAAGTTTGTCTTTCCTTTTATCTTTCGATTATCCAATGATTTGTACTAACCGAGTCATTTGATCAGGATTCCGCCTAACGCTGATGCATCATGGTACCTTGAATTTGATACCACTAGTATCAGCTATCAACGGATTCTCAAGCTCTCACTGAATAGGTTTTTAACTACTTTTGGTAAAAATAGTCAGCCACCATCGTCGTAACTATCTGCTTTCGTGTCACAGCTTCCCGATTCATGTATTCGGATTTTTATCATCATAATTATAAATGCTTGACCCCTACAAATAGTTGTTTTTTCAAAGTTTATCAAATACTTATTTTTGAACACCATTCCAGCTGCGCAACATCATTACCTAGAATCAACCAGCCATGCAAAAACAAAGGACCAGCAATTTTTCACCTTATCATTGAGCTCATATCAATATTCCAAAGAATAAAATCAAAAACAACACCCTTCACCGACGTGGTATCATTAATCCAACTTTTACAGCAGATGAGGCTGCAATCATGTCAAAACGAATTGAATACATCGACGTTGCCAAGGGTATTGGCATATTGCTGGTTGTAATGGGGCATAATGATTTCGGCTTGGTATCACCTTTTTTTTATAAACTGATCTATGCATTCCACATGCCACTATTTTTCTTTGTCTCTGGCATGTTTTTTAAAGCTGATCTCCCATTTTTGACCCTTTTACGCCGTCGATATGAAACTGTCTTAAAACCATACATTGTTATCATTTTATTAATCTATTTCATGACCATCTCCTTTACAAGAATTAATATTGATGTGGCAACAGCCCGGGTTATCAAGGCGATATATGCAAATGGGCATTATATTGATTGGGTTCAGTTATGGTTTTTACCACATTTATTTGCCCTGAATATTTTCGCTTTTATATATGCAAAGCTAACCAGACCAATCAATACAGTATGGGCTCGCTGGATTATCCTGGCAATATTACAGGCGATCGGCGTAACATTTATCGGAATATTCTGGCCTTTCAATTTAAATATAGGTGGACGAAGTTTAACTCTTTTCGGATTGCCTTTTAGTATAGATTTAATTCTGGTGAGTGGATTTTTCTTTATTTTAGGTGCTGAGATAAAAAAGATAGTACCTGAAGCTTTTTTTGCATCCCCAATAACATTATTAGGAAGCGTCGCCGGCCTTCTAACCATGGTCTTTTATATTGACCGGACCATTGATTTCAATACACGACTCTTCCAATCATTGCCAATTAATACTCTCGAAGCACTGTTAGGAATTACATTTATTCTTGCCATTTCCAAACAAATAGAAAAAATCCCGATCTTATCTTCTGGGTTTAGATATATCGGGAAATCATCTCTCGTTATATTAATTTTTCACGTCCCCATTCAGGAAACTTGGGGACTAAAGGTTTTTTATATTTTCAATAATCAGATTCTTTCATATTGGGTCGCCTATTTTGCCGGAGTCATTTTCCCAATCTTAATAAATTATTTTCTGATCCAACCTAATCCAATCGTTCGAACCTGGTTTGGGCAATCAGGATTAGCTGAGAAAGAAAATGTTTCCCGTGCTCAAGGATAAAATAAGGAGCTCGAACAACAGGTCCCTAAAACAAAAAGTATTTTCTTACTGAACATTTCTTAGGGTCTTTGTCATCTTGGTCTTGCAATTTAAAGACAAGGTAACCGATAGGTTGCCCCGCGAATAAGAGTTTTGGCGGGAAGTACTTTCCACCAAACATTGCAAAATTAATTTCTTCTTTGTTTGGCTCTTCTGGCAAATACAACAAACAATTATGCAAAAAATAACTTCAGCTATCTGGAAACCTGGCATCAGGACAATTTCGCTCTTCCTCTATTTCTACGGAGCAGGATTAATTGCCGCAGGATTGATTGGACTATTCGGCGAAAGAATTTCAATCACGAGAATCCTGATGCTTTGTATATCGCTTTTGGCGAGCAGTGGCTTTTGTTTCTTGGCCTGGAAATTACAAAATGATACTGGAATCTCAGTTTGGTGGAATAAATTCGACAGAAAAAATCTCCAGAATATACTAATTTTCTCGACATTATTTCTGTTTTTCCTTAGCTGGAGCCTGGTATGGACGCCACTAAATGCTTTTGGAAATTTGTACTATTACATAAAGGCAGTTTTCCCATTTACAATTTGGCTCTTAATCGCGTCTGGAATGGGGCTCTGGTGCTCATTGGCATCACGCTATGGGTTTCATATTCAGCAATGGAAAGAAAATATTGATCAGCAAAATCCAACCTTCAAAATCGCAGGAGCATTTCTACTTATTTTCGCGCTTATTGCTTGGATCGCATCGAGCAGAATCGTTGGGGTTAAGCCTGCAGATGAAGATTTTTGGTATGGCGCGGGAGTCCCTACCCTGGCTTTTCAAGTAATTGGAGCACTAATTATTGGAGTTGGGCTTTCCGTGCTGATCAATAGATGGCTTGCCCACGCACCTAAACAAATAATTTCAATTGACTTATTGCTCTTCTTGATGATCTGGGCAGCTTCAGCCTATCTTTGGGCAATAGAACCCGTGAAACCTGATTTTCTAATTACTCAGCCTGTCGCACCCAATTTCGAACTTTATCCAGATTATGATGCACGCAATAACGACGTTATGAGTCAATTTGCCGTCATTGGCCAGGGCATCAACAATCATAGTTTTTTTGATCGCGTCCTGTACCCAGCCTTCCTGGTTTACCTGCATACCTTCGCAGGCCAAAATTATTCAACCCTAATGGCAATCCAGGCTGCAATTTTTGCCATTTTACCAGCAATCTTATTTATCATTGGGGCCACTATTTCCGATCGTACAAACGGACTGGTCTTGGGTATTCTGACTGTCTTCCGTGGGATAAACCAGATAAACATAGGAAACATCATTGAAACAGCTCATCAAAAACAGATGCTTACTGAGTACCCAACCGCTGTTTTGTTAGTACTGGCGACACTCCTTCTCATCAAGTGGGTAAAAGATCCAATAAAAAACTGGTATCTGGCAGGCTTATCAGGCGGGATAATAGGTATTTCCACCTTGCTCCGACCCCATACAATGGTGATCATTCCTGTTTTTATTGTCCTGGCATTCTTTGTTTACCTCCGAAAACCCAAAATCTGGATTAGCACGAGTACTTTTTTTTTCACCGCAGCCATTCTTAGTGTAATACCGTGGGCACAATTCAGCGGTCAAAATATTTCTATATTCGATCTATATTTCACAAGAATAAATGACGTAATTAAGCAACGCTACCAACAGGAC
Source organism: Chloroflexota bacterium (assembly GCA_026390035.1). Classification (GTDB taxonomy): domain Bacteria; phylum Chloroflexota; class Anaerolineae; order Anaerolineales; family Villigracilaceae; genus UBA5195. The sequence goes on along the minus strand of JAPLGT010000270.1, from coordinate 4,398 downwards.
CCAAAACGTGGTAGCTATGACAGCAGCTCAGCTAAAACAGTTTTCTCAGGAACATCACATCAAGCTGCTTACAGTCAGGCGCCAATTGCTGACAAAAATATTGTTGTCTTTGTTGGGGATAATTTCCTAAATAATCTCGTCACGACTGTCCAGACATTACCTACCACCCCATTCAATCTTGATGCCCGAACGATTGTTAAAAAAACAGAAAATTTCTGGAAACCATATTGGGACGGCAAGCTTGGAGGCTGGGCAATCGTGCTCATTCCATTCAACTTACTGATCATCTCACTGGGTTTGGGCGCCGCCTGGAAATATGCAAAATTAGCTGGCTTCATTCCACTAATAATTATGGTCTCATATTATGTAATTAATGCCTTTGGACGAACATCTGGAGGCCGGTACATTGTCCCCGTAGATTGGGTAATACTAATATATTATGTTCTCGGTCTGATTACAATTTTGAAATTAGTTACATCATTCTATTCGGAACCAATTGCCACCATCGAATACTTACCACAAACACCAGCCGAAGGTATTAGGTGGTGGCCGATCGCATTGATAGTATTAATTTTATCTTTTTCGATGGGGTCTCTTATACCACTTTCTCAGACATTGAACCAACAAAGATTCCCAGACAGATCACCGGATGAACAAGCTACCATCTTTACATCAATAACCGGTGACTTGCCTTTGCTAAATGAAAATAATATTCAAAATTTTCTCTCATCAGAAAATGCTATTATTTTGACTGGGCGAAGTTTATACCCAAGGCAGTTTAATATAAACGAGGGCCTGGATATAAGCGTGTATCGCTATTATCACAGCATGCCATTTCCAAGAACTTTATTTACAACCATAGGACAACAAGGCGAAAGGGTTGTTATTCTTCCGACCACAAACCCAGCTCCAATCCCAAACTCAACTGACGTAATGGTGATAGGCTGCCTGGATCACGGGATCGTTTTTGCCCGTGCAATAATCCGACTGGATGATAATAGTATTATCGAGGGCTTAAATTCTGACGAACCTCTTTTATGCCCCCTACAGAAACCAATCTGTGAAACCAATAAAAATTGCCGGTAGCCCAACCTAACCATCAAATTTACCGATCTAAAGCAGCTAAATAACGTACTTCTGATCTGAGAGTTCCTGTGAGTTCCTTGACCTTGTGATCCTGTATTTGATATAATATTTATTAGGTGAGACTAATAATATTTATGGTAGATGAATTAATAACCCAGTCTATTCAAGATTATCTAAAAGCTATTTACGAGCTATGCAAACAAGACGGGACAGCCAATACCAAGGCACTTGCTTCCAGGCTAGGCGTAACACCACCTTCAGTTACTGGTATGCTCCAACGCCTGGCTGGTTGCAAACCTCCACTCGTAATATATTACAAACACCGAGGTGCAACCCTTACTGCGGACGGCGAACTTGTGGCACTCGAAGTTATCCGCCATCACCGGCTCATTGAAACATATCTGGTTAAAACCCTGGGCTACAAATGGGACCAGGTCCACGAAGAGGCTGATCGTTTGGAACATTTTATCTCTGAGGATTTTGAAACAAGGATTGCAACCCTACTTGGCAACCCCGTACGCGACCCTCACGGAGAACTGATACCAACTGCCGACTTAATAATGCCTCCAGACAACACTAAATCACTCTCACTCTTGGTACCCAAACAAAAAGCATGTATTGTCAGGGTAAGGGCAAATGATCTTGCACTTTTACGCCACCTTGAAAATCTGGGGCTAACCCCAGGAACGAACATCGAGGTGGTTGAACGCTCACCTATTGACAACAAAACGATTATCCGGGTAGGAATAAAAGAAACAAACCTGGTTGTCGATTCTAGAATAACCGATAGCATATTTATTAGTTTCTAAAATATAATTCAGCATCTGGACATGGAAAATAGAGGTGAATAGTTGACGGAACCGAATATCGACCAAACTGAAATTAGCTCAAACGACTCCAAAACAGTTAGAAGTGCAAAGGAAGTCCTTTCTGGCACAAGCAAAAAAGGCTGGCTTGCCAGATTAATGCCATTTATGGGTCCAGCTTTTATTGCCAGCGTCGCATATATGGATCCCGGTAACTTTGCAACAAACATACAGGGTGGCGCAAAACTCGGGCTGGAGTTGCTCTGGGTAATCGTCGCATCGAATCTGATGGCAATGTTGCTTCAAACTCTTTCTGCAAAATTAGGGATTGCCACGGGCAAGAATCTCGCAGAACATTGCCGTGACCAATATCCGAGGTGGATGGTCTGGGGCATGTGGGCAATTGCTGAATTAGTGGCAATTGCTACTGATTTAGCTGAGTTTTTAGGAGCCGCATTGGGCTTCTACCTGCTCTTCGGGATACCTCTTTTATGGGCGGGCATTTTCACAGCAATAATTACTTTTCTAATTCTGGGTCTGGAGCGTTTTGGTTTTCGCCCACTCGAAGCTGTCATAACATCCTTGGTTGGAGTGGTAGGACTGAGCTATTTAGTCGAAATCTTTCTAGTCAAACCCAATTGGGGGGATGTTTTTTACCATGCAGTCGTCCCACATTTTTCTGGAGTGGAAAGTATTTTACTCGCCACCGGAATTCTTGGAGCAACTGTTATGCCGCATGCAATTTACCTGCATTCAGCACTTACAAAAGATCGAATTGTTGTAAAAAATCCAAAAATGCTCCAAAAACTTTTCCGGTATGAGATCATCGATGTCGTTGTGGCTATGGGGGCTGCAAGTTTCATAAACATGGCAATGCTGATTATGGCTGCCACTACCTTCCATGATACTGGCCTTACTAATATCGGCACCATAGAAGAAGCGCATCGCACGCTGGAACCATTGCTTGGCAGGGCATCCCAATACATTTTTGGTATTTCCCTCTTGGCGAGTGGGCTATCGTCATCTTCTGTGGGAACGATGGCTGGTCAAATAATTATGCAGGGCTTTTTACACAAACATATCGCACCCTGGATCAGGCGACTTGTGACTATCCTGCCATCACTTTTAGTTATTGGAATCGGTCTCGATCCAACGCGGACCCTTGTCATCAGCCAGGTATTCCTTAGCTTTGGACTTCCGTTTGCGATCATTCCTCTAATTCAATTCACTCGCAGGAAAGACCTCATGGGAAGCCTGGTAAACAGACCTTTCACAACCTTCATGGCAAGCCTGGTGGCTGCGCTCATTATCTCATTAAATTTCTTTTTAATATTTCAGTTAGTAACCACGAGGTAACAATGTTTAAAAATATCCTTGTCCCCTTGGACGGTTCCAAGTTAGCCGAAGCTGCTTTCGAACCGGCACAATCTCTTGCGCGCACTATCGGAGCACCAGTCACTCTTTTGCATGTAATCGAAAAAGATGCTCCGCAAGCAGTTCATAGCGACCATCATTTATCCAAAGCCGATGAAGCTGTTGAGTATTTGAAGAAAATCGCGGCCAAAGATTCCGCAAATGGTCTGCAAATAAATACCCATGTGCACACAGCTGAAGTAAAGGATGTTGCAGGCAGCATAATCCAACATGCTTCCGAAGAATTTAGTCCAGACTTAATTGTAATGTGCGCACATGGACAAAGCGGTATCCGAGATCTTGTGTTCGGCAATATTGCCCAACAAGTACTTGCAGGGGGGGAAACTCCGCTCCTATTAATTAAGCCAGAAGCGGGACCTCAACCACCTTTTTTATTGCGTCGAATATTCGTTCCGTTAGACAGCGAATCTATACATGATGAAAGCTTGCGTTATGCATTGGGTTTAGCCAAAGCGTATAATGCTGAACTCTATCTAATAACTGTGATCCCAACCCTCAATACCCTGACCGGGAAGGACGCTGCTGTAAGTAGCATGCTACCCAGTACTACGAACGCTTTCCTCGAAATCCTTGAGGAAACTGCGAAAGAACATCTGCAAACCCACTTGGATGAATTTTTAGATGCGGGTTATCATGTCAATGCCGAAATTGGAAGAGGTGACCCTGCAGAAGTTATTGTTTCAACAGCAGCCCGCGTTGGTGCAGATTTGATCCTACTCAGCACCCACCGAAAATCTGGCATAGGGGCATTTTGGGCACGCTCAGTTGCGCCACATGTTGTAAAAAAAACTCGCATACCATTGCTGCTAATCCCTTTAAAACAGTAAACTACGATCCACCAAGACAATCATCAGCCTGCATTACCAGATTTAGTACATCGGTATTGTAGGCTGATTTCGTTTCAGCCATCATGTCTGCACGCGTTAGCATCACAATTCAACAACGAAACGCCCGGCATGGTTCAGAAACCCAGGAAGTTAGATTGACACTTTCGGAGCCAGTTCCAGTAGCGTCAGCGGGTCACCTTGGATTTGGATCCCGGCCAACTCGGCAGGGCTGTGATGGTGGCGTT
>JAPLGT010000046.1:0-20782 GCA_026390035.1 Chloroflexota bacterium | reverse complement strand
GTTAAAACTATTTCTGTAGCTTTTGGAGATGGCATTTTTTCTTCTCTGCTTTCTGTTTTAGCTAAGTTTAATCACTGCCAACTCACTGGTCAACCTTTTTTTCCTATCTTCATTATCATTTACGCCGAAGTGTACTAGTTGTATTTTACATTTTGGAGTGCTGTTTTACGAGTGTCGTCAGGCATATAGGCATCTGTCAAAAGTCAGGTATTTTGAGATGGGGTCAGCCTTCAGGTCACCTGCCAATGGTTACTTTTCCCCGAGTTGTGGTACGCCTGTGTCGATACTGCCAGGTGTTGAAATTATCCGGATGCAGGTTCCCCTAATACTGTTTGCACTACGGGGTTTTCGGGACGGGCCGAAGAAGGAAAATATTTATCTTTAAGGTTAAGAATGGGTTTTTCGATATATTTATAGCTCAGCGCCGCCAATAAAACCGTCATGGCGAAAACTGGTACGGCAACAATCATCTGGTTCTGCTCATAGGTCAGCGGTGAAAAATCATTGATCCGGCTGGCAAAATAGATCAAAACAAAGTGATAGACATACAAGCCATAAGAAATTTTTCCGAGGTATTTCATCCAACTGAGTTCGAGAAAACGATTGAATAAGCCTTCACGGGCGACAGCATAAATCGTCACAGCAAAAAAATAATTCAGCAGGCTGTATCCCCAAATTTGCTTGTAACCATTGGCGATTGGGAATGGGAAGCCTAAACCAGATAGAAACCCGAAGCTGCCTGTGGCGATGTATTGGGTAGTAAAGCCGATAATTGGCAAGATGAACAGTAAAACCCAGAATTGCAGGCGCGCTTTGGGAATACGATATTGGGAGATGAATGCACCAAATCCGAAGGCGTCAATGTGTGAGAACGGCAGAGAATAAATCCCACTGGCAGGGTCAGCACCTAAGAACGAAAAGGTATGATGGTTGTAAAGATAAGAGAAAATCAATCGAAAGATTGGTCCGGCAAGGATGGATGCGACAAAAACATTTTTATAGGCATTTTTGGGGGTTAACAGGATGATAAGAGGCCAGAAGATATAAAACTGTTCTTCCACTGAAAGCGACCAGAAATGGTTGATAAAGATCGAATCTTTGTACCAGCTGCTGGCGCAAAAAAAATTGTAAATATATATCAACGCATACGGGATCTGTTGAAAGTATTCAAGCATCCGGTTGGGGCGGAAGCCAATCATATACAACAGGAATGCCAGGGCGAGCATAAGCAAAAGGTAGAAATAGTAAAGGGGAAAAATGCGTAAAAAACGCCGTCCGTAGAATTTAATAAAATAGGCTTTAACTGGCAGGCTTTCCTTCATATCAATCAGGATCCCGGTGATCAAAAAGCCTGATAATACAAAGAAAAGTAATACGCCAGTCCATCCAAAAATAACGAAATTTGTATGAATCAGGAAGACGAGAATAAATGCGATTGCGCGCAGACCATCAAGGCCTGGGATCATGGACAAACTCCACTAAAAAGCGTGCGAATGGTTGGCAGCATTTACCAAAGCGGTTTTCCTGGGATGGAAATCAAGAAAAGGTTGATATATGAAAAGATAAGGGGTGAAAACTGCCAGCCCAGAATTGCCGCGAGCACTCCGACAATCGCCCCCGCGATGACATCTGAAACATAGTGGACTCCCATGGCCACGCGTGCCAAAGAGACCAATGGCGCCCAAATCCAAAGAATGACTGCCAGCCAGACTGGGCCTAGCAGGCTGGCCAGGACGGCGACCAGAAATGAGCGCGCAGCGTGTCCGGATGGAAAGGAATGCGGGTCAGTGTTCCGGTAAATTGTGCCCCATTCTCCTGCTGGTCTTTTGCGGCGGATAGTGAACTTAAGAGATATCACCATCAGCGCCAGAATGGATATCCAGAAGAGCTGGCAGATGGCCCACTGCTTCCAGAAAATATCGCCTGCCAGCCATAAGATGAGCATACCGGCTCCCCAAAACCAGGAATCGCCTGAATGCGCAAAAAACATGGCCAGGTTGCGTCTTAGCCCAGGTTTTTCGGCCACGCGCAGTGCGTATGACCAGTCGCGGTCATACGCGAGCATACGATAGATAAATCCCAAAATAATTCCTTTCGGATTGGCGAACTATTGCTTTGACATATCCGTGCGCATGATTTCCAATTGGTGTGGTTTATCCACATCCATGCCGGCTTCAGCCCATGGCCAGACGATCGCTTTACCACGGATCCCGATCCGCCCTGAAACACGCCTGACGAGATTATTAAGTGTCAATTGACGTAAAATCATAAGAAACAGGGTGCCAAATCCAATCGTGGCAGCCTGTTTTAAAGGTGATTTACGTTTTCCGATCAGCTCTTCCCATGTATCGAGATGTTCAGTTGCCATGCGAACGTGCGAAGCGTTGATGTCAGCACCGCAAACATCCATATCCTTTAGGTGTGTCCATGTTCGGCGAGAATCGGGGAAACGTTTTTCCATTACATCGCGGGGGATGACACCGTAATAGATGTCTGCCGGGGCTTTCTCGATTTCATTTACAAGCCAGTCCACCATCTCACTTGTCAGGGCTGGGATGTCTGATGAGACGATCAGGGCATATTCTGTTTCCCGGTTGAGTTCCAGGGACTTTTGAATGCCAGCCACGATATTTGCCAGCATGCGACCTTCATTAGGCAGGTAATAAGTGGGTTTGGAAGTAATCAACCCATTCTTTTCAGTCATGCCAAGGATAATGATGTTGTTCACTTTTTCAGAAGCGCAGAGCGCATCCAGAACCCATTGGATCATGGGTTTCCCGCCAACGTCGAGCATGGCTTTGGAGTGTCCCTGTGTGTAAATGTATAAGGGATCTTCGGGAAGCGGAATCCCACCGGCAGTAACAATTGCGTCCATAGAATTTCCTCCGTATTTCGGGATTAATTTAATTCCTGTAATTGCGGTTGGAATTCCAATTTCTCGAGAAGTTCATCGTATTCATCGAAGCTTAGGGCGCGGCCCTTGCCTGAAAGTGCTACGAGGGCTGCTTCCATCATATTCGTGCCGAAAGAGCGACCATCCATTACCGGTGTGGTTGTGACCAGGTATTTAACGCCGGTCTTTCGGAATAATTCGACATCGGCAGGTGTGGTTGTATTGGTGACGACAATTTTACCTTGCATGTCGTTGGGCATGTAGCGCTTGATGTAATGACAATCTCCGGCTATGATGGTGGCCCAGTTGAAATACTTGGGGTATTTTGGTTTGCGTTCTTCCTGCTTTTCACCAATGGGGTAAATCCACGCGAACGGCAGCCGTGTAGCAATTGGTAAAAGCATGGCAGCCATGAATTTGATCTGGTCTACATTGTGCAGCGCAATCGGGATATCCAAGGAGAACATCATATCGCCAAACACACATTCAAAGCCAGCATCCACAAAGGAGCGTGTCAGCCCCCAGCGGTCGGATCCTGTCATGATAAAGGTCTTACTGCCCAATTTCTCAATATAGTCACCCAACTTGGCCTTGACGAACGGTGCAACCTTTTTTTCAAGCGTGTTTTTTAGACCGGAACCATCAACAACGGGAGTTTTCTTTATATAGCGGATCATGGGAGTGACAGAGTGTAGTTCATACCATTTACCATCCACCAGCAAACCTAGATCTGCACCGCCAACGCCAAAAGCTTCCACTGTACCATCCAGCTCTTTGAATTTTAGCGCAGCAGCCTTCATATCGCCATCTGTGCCAATGCGCTCAATGCTAATATCTTCGCCTAACAAGGTCACTTCAACTGCTTTGTTGCGCTTGGAAGAACCGATACTGATACTGACTGCTCGCTTCATGGACTTTTCTCCGCACTCAAAATTTTGACGAGTATACACCCGCGGCAAGTTTCTGAAAATAAACTGGAAGGGCGGATATTCTCCAGCCCTGAAACGCCATGAGTTTATAATTCGATTGATGAATATTGGGATTGGCTATTAATTTTCCAGTTCTTCCCAACGTTGGTAGAATCTGGATAATTCATCTTCCAGTTCTTTTAATCGGGCCGCATCGCGGCTGATTTCTGCGCTGTCACGTTGATAAAAAGTTGGCTCAGCCATGGCAGCGCTGAGTTTATGTTGTTCAATTTCCAGAGCTTCAATCTTGTGGGGTAATTCTAACAGTTCCTGTTTTTGAGCTTCAAGTGCGCGCTGTTCCTTGTAACTCGGTTTTCGCGGCGTGTCGGTTACGGTCTGGTCGTCTGTTTGTTGGGTAATAAGTTTGCGAGGTTTTTCGGCCTCTTCATTCTTTTCGCTGTTTTCCAATTGATTCTGGCGTTGCCACTCATCATAGCCGCCAATGTATTCACTTACCTGTCCATGTCCATCCAGGACAAGTGTGCTGGTAACCAGATTGTTCAAAAAGGCCCGATCATGGCTCACTAGCAGCAGGGTGCCCGTGTAATCCAACAGCAGGTCTTCCAGGATTTCCAGCGATTCGATATCCAGGTCGTTGGTCGGCTCATCCATGACCAACAGGTTGGCAGGTCGCGCAAATAAGCGCGCAAGCATTAACCGGTTGCGTTCACCGCCGGAGAGTGCGCTGATGGGTGCGTGAACCCGGTCACGCGTAAACAAAAAATCTTCCAAATAGCCAATCAGGTTGCGGGTGCGACCGTTAATTGTGACAGTATCGCCACCCTGCCCAACGTTTTCCAGTATGGATTTGCTATCATCCAACTGTGCGCGGAGCTGGTCAAAATAGGAAACTTCCAGGTTCGTGCCGTGTTCAACACTACCATGTTGTGGGGCCAGATCGTTCATCAGGATGCGCAGCAGTGTGGTTTTACCTGAACCATTTGGGCCAATGATGCCCACCTTATCTCCGCGTTGGATGGTGGTGGAAAAATCAGACACGACCGTCTGCGCACCATAAGCATAGCTGACGCTTTTGACTTCGATCACCAATCTGCCAGAACGACGGTCTGCCTGGATCTGCATGCGAACCTTGCCCGGATGTTCGCGTCGTTCGCTGCGCAAGTCGCGCAAGCGTTTTAGCGCGCGCACACGGCCTTCATTGCGGGTGCGGCGTGCTTCGATCCCTTTGCGGATCCACTGTTCTTCCTGGGCCAGTTTCTTATCGAAATTGATGTTTTGCTCAGACTCGGCGAAGAGCATGGCTTCTTTACGCTGGACAAAAGTTGGATAATCACAATTCCAGTCGAACAAACGCCCACGGTCCAGTTCAACAATGCGAGTGGCCAGTTTCTGTAAAAAGACCCGGTCGTGGGTTACGAACAGCAGAGTTCCGCCCCAGCGTTTGAGAAAGTTTTCGAGCCAATCGATTGATTGAATATCAAGGTGGTTGGTGGGTTCATCCAGCAAAAGCAAATCAGGAGCCCGAACAAGACCGCGTGCCAATAAGACCCGGCGTTTCAACCCGGCGGAAAGAGTGACAAATTGAGCAGCCGGGTCAAGCTGCATGCGTGAAATAACCTGGTCCACCTGGAGTTGGCGCTGCCAGTGATCCTCGGGGCTGGACCCTGCCAGTTCTGCTTCCAAACCACTTGCGACAATGTCAGAGACTGTCCCGGCCAGGCTTTGTTGAACTTCCTGGGGCAGATAAGCCACGCGCATCGTCTGTTGGCGGGCAACGGTACCACTCTCGGGCATCAGATCACCATTGATAAGCTTTAACAGCGTGGATTTTCCCATACCGTTTCTACCCAGCAAACCGATCCATTCACCGCGCTCTATTTGAATATTAATATTTTCCAGGAGTTTTGGTCCGCCAAACCCGAGGCTCACATCTTGCAGACTGATTAATGCCATATACCATCTATTCCTTGTTGTAGAAAATATACTACGAAAAAAGATTACTGTTCAGGCAGTTTGTGTCACTGTTTTATTTGCTAGCGGATGCTATGGACTAATTTATCTGTAATTTTTGCTGGATTGCGCATAGCGTCAATATTATGAGATTTTGCTGCATCGGATTTCAGCTTTATAATTCAACCTGACTCCCGTAAGGCTGGACTAATTCCGCGAAAAAACAGGCCGCTTTTTTATACAAATGCTCTTTTAATGGAACTGGAGCTGAAAACATGAGTGAATTGATTAATTTATTAATAGTGGAAGATAGTGAACATGATGCTATTTTGCTTGCTCACGATTTACGAAAAGCGGGCTTTGAGATAAATATGCTGCGCGTGCAAACTGCTCAAGAAATGCAGACTGCACTGGCTGCTGAAAATTTGGATGCTGTAATTTCAGATTATAACCTGCCAGTTTTTAGCGCACCGCGAGCACTTGAGATACTCAGGCAAAGTGGAAAAGATTTGCCTTTCATCGTTGTTTCTGGAACGATTGGCGAGGCTACTGCGGTGGAGATTATGCGTTCAGGGGCGCATGATTACCTGATGAAAGGTAATCTAAACCGTCTGGCTGAGGTCTTGCGGCGCGAAATCAGGGAAGCACGTGGACGAGATGATAGCCGCCGGGCGGAAATAGCTTTGAAGGAAAGCGAAGAACAATTGCGGTTATTGTTCGAACGTTCAAGCGATGCCATTTTCATCATTGAGAAAAAAACAGGCCGCTATCTTAATGCCAATCTGGCTGCCGAAAAATTAACCGGTATGACTGTTGAAGAACTAAAGGCGCTTACTTCGGCGGAAGTAATTAAAACGCAGGCAGTGGAAGCCTCTTTAAAAGATGTTCTTATCGCAAGTGATTCTTTGGCTGTTGATGCTCTAACCTATCTACGACCTGACGGAACATGCCGAATGGCCAAATTTACGATCTTGCCGATTAATGATGAACGCGCTTTTGGAATAGCCCATGATATTACAGAACAACTCCAGGCCGAAAATACACTGAGGCATCGAGCGCAGGAATTGGAAGTCCTCTATCGGACATCTCTCGAAATCAATTCGCAAACTGATTTGTTGCCACTCTTGCAAACCATTGTAGAGCGTGCTGCCAATCTGCTTAATGCCCATATGGGTGGGCTGTATCTCTTGCGCCCTGATGAGAATAACCTTGAATTGGTAGTCGCCTACAACCTGCCCGGCAATTTTGTTGGCGCACATCTAAAGATGGGCGAGGGGCTTTCGGGGGCAGTTGCCCAAACCGGCCAGGTTATCATGGTCGATGATTACCGCATCTGGCCAAACCGGGCCACATTGTATGAGTCTGTGCCATTCTTGCGAGTGTTGGGTGTTCCGATGCGCGTCAATGGACAGGTGATTGGAACCATTAATATCACGGATGATGAAATTACCGGTTCATATTCTGTGGATGAAATTCGCCTGGCAAGTTTATTCGCTGACCAGGCAGCCATTGCCGTGGAAAATGCTCGCCTGTTAAGCGCTGTCCAACGCGAGCTTACTGAGCGAAGGCAGGCAGAGCTGGCCCTGCGTGAAAGTGAAGAACATTACCGAATTGTCGTGACAGGTGCTCCGCTGATCACTTTCGTGATTGATGCAAATGGGATATTCACCCTATCCGAAGGCAAGGGTCTCGATGTACTTGGCTTACAGCCTGGGCAGGTTGTTGGACAGTCCGTATTTGATCTTTACCGGCTTTTCCCCGAAATTATCGAAGATGTGCGCGCTGTTTTGAATGGCGAGACCCGTCATAGAGACACTCGGATTGGTGCCAATATTTTCGAAACTCACTATATTCCAATCTTGGATGAGAATGGCCATGTCAGTCATGTCATCGGAGTCGCAAATGATATTAGCGAGCGCCAGAAGGCGGAAGAATCTCTGCGCGAGAGCGAAAAAAGTTATCGTGGACTATTTAATAGTGTGACCGATGCAATTTACATCCAGGATGATGAAGGACGTTTCCTTGACATAAATGGAGGCGCAATCAGGATGTACGGTTACCAAAAGTCAGAAATTCTTGGAAAAACCCCGGAATTTTTGGGTGCACCTGGCAAAAACGATTTGGCAGCTGTGGCGCAGGCTGTAAAAAAAGCATTTTCCGGCGAGGCTCAGCAATTTGAATTTTGGGGTCTGCGTGCAAATGGAGAAATATTTCCGAAAGAGGTTCGGGCTTTCCCGGGGACATATTTCGGACAGCAAGTGATAATAACGCTTGCACACGATATCACCGAACGGAAAAAAGCCGAAGAAAACCTGCGCTCCACCCAGGTTTTTCTTGACCATGTTTTGAAGGCTATTCCGCTGGGTATCAGTATTTATAACACCCTGACTTCGTCATTGGAATTCGATAATGTTGTCAGTGCTCATATCCATGAGACGAATATGACAGAATTTAACGCTTTGTCGATTTCTGAGCGCCAGGATAAGATTCATCCTGATGACCGGAAGGTACTGGGTGAGTTTATTGGAAACCTGGTGACACTTGCGGATGGAGAAATAAGATCAATTGAATATCGGCGTAAAGGCAGAGCTGGCGGCACAGCCTGGCGCTGGCTGCGGTATCGATACTTTGTTTTTGAAAGGGATCCAAATGGGAGCATCATTAAACTCCTTTCTGTTACAGAAGACGTTACAGGAAGTAAGCAGGCCGAGCAGGCGCTTCAGCGCCAACTGAAAGAATTAACAACGCTTCATAACATTGCCAGGGCCGGGATCCAGGTTAATTCGCTGGATGAACTTGTGGAACTTGTCACTCAGGAAGTTGGAAACTCGTTCTATACTGAAAATTTTGGCGTACTGCTGCTGGATGCTGAAAGAAAAGTTTTACATGCGCATCCATCCTATCGCGGCCTGACCGAGGATATACACGCCGTTATTGCTCTTGAGAATAGTATCTCAGGGCAGGTGTTGAAGACTGGAAAACCATGCCGGGTTGCTGATGTTAAGCTTGAACCAAATTATGTAAGAGTAACTGAAAATATCATCTCAGAATTATGTGTCCCGATCAAGACCGGTGATGATACCTTTGGGGTTATTAATGCAGAAAGCAAACAGGTCGATTTTTTCTCAGACGATGATGAACGACTGCTGCTGACGATTGCAGGGCAATTGGCAATCTCGATTGAAAGGTTGCGGCTATTTAATTCTGAGAAAGAGCGTCGCCAGGAAGCCGAAAATCTTCGCCAGGCCACGGCAGCATTATCCACATCGCTTGACCTTGATCATGTGCTCGAATCGATCCTTACATCACTTAAGCAAGTGGTTCCATATGACAGTGCCTCGGTGTTTTTGTTGGATGGCGATCACTTACATATTGTGATTGTAGATGGGATTGAAGATACAGCCGAATTATATAAGAAGACTTTTCCATCAACTGATCCACTTTTTCAAGAAGTAAAAACTCGCAGGCTGCCAATCATTCTGGCAGATGCCAGTTCAGATCCACGCTACCGGGGCTGGGGGTCCACATCTCGCGTGCGAGGTTGGATGAGTGTACCTTTGATCACCCGTGGAGAAGTGATAGGTTATATTACTCTGGATAATTATACGGATGCCGTTTATAGCCAGGAGGCGGGCACCATGGCTCAATCTTTTGCGCATCAAGCTGCCGCCGCAATCGAAAATGCCAGATTATTCAAGGAAATTCAGATTTCTCTGGAAGAATTGAACCAGGCCTATGAGTCAACAATTGAGGGCTGGTCCAAAGCCATGGACTTGCGTGACAAAGAAACTGAAGGCCACACGCTGCGAGTAACAGATATAACCATGAAATTGGCAGAAGCTCTCGGTCTTGAAGGCGAACTGCTTGTTCATATTCGCCGCGGTGCCTTACTGCATGATATTGGTAAAATGGGAGTCCCTGATCGCATACTATTAAAGCCGGATAGTCTCAGTGACGATGAATTGATCATAATGCGCCGTCACCCAAAGTATGCTTATGACATGCTTTCTCCGATCGCGTATCTACATCCAGCGCTTGATATTCCCTACTGCCACCATGAGCGCTGGGATGGCAAGGGTTATCCTCGCGGGTTGCAGGGTAAGCAAATACCCCTGGCGGCGCGGCTCTTTTCTGTGGTGGACGTGTGGGACGCCCTGACCAGTGATCGACCTTACAGGCCAGCCTGGTCGCACAAGGAAGCTCTGGGGTATATTAAGGCACTCTCCGGGGTACAATTTGAGCCTGAGATTGTAGAAAAATTTACGCAGTTGATGGACAATAATTAACCGCCACGTCTCAAAAGGTAGATAGCATGAGCGCTGTATAGCTTGTTTGAAACTTTGCATGAGATAATTCAAAAAGCGGCCGTTATTTTGGCGAGGAGCAATATGGCGTCTCTATTGAGCAGAATAAAATCCATATCAAAAATTCAAATTTTGGCAGTATTACTGATTATCTTTGGACTGGTTTTTATGGTTTCCAAAGGGCTGGGTATGGTGAACTTTTATAAGGAAGTTCAATACGCCAAAGTGAATAATTTTAAGGCGGGTAATATTTCGCCAGATCTTTTGCGCCCGTGGATGACCATTCGCTATATTGCTGTGGCTTATGCTGTTCCACAAAAATATCTATTCGATTCGGCCAATATTCAACCCAGAAAAGAGAACAGCATGATTGGTCTCAATCGCCTCAATAGCCAGATGCAGCTTGGCAGTGTGGATGGGGGCCGCCCAGTGTTGATGGGTACGATCAGGGATGCCATCGTAAAATACAAGGCCAATCCGGTGATCACCGGGTTGATTGAAAAACAAGTAACTGATTGGATGTCGGTTCAATATGTTGCCAATAGTATTGGTATTCCCGCCGAAACGATCTTTATCGAGCTTGGCATAACCATGGATGGTCATGCTTATGAACCTTTGGGTTTTTTGAGCGATGAAATTGATTATCCCGGCGGGCCGAAAAGCCTGGTTGCAGCTATTCAGAAAATTGTTGATAATCATGCGGTGCAGCCATGAGCGGGGTTGATATAACTTCGCTCGCCCTGGGTTGGGTTGCTACTTATGGTGCGCCGATGGTGGCGGGCATATTGTTCTTCGGCGGATTGGGTGTACCACTTCCTGCTACTTTGATCGTGATTGCTTCCGGGGCTTTCATTCGTCAAAACTTGTTGGATTTATATTCCACGCCAATTCTGGGGTACCTTGGAACCATTGCGGGTGATAGTTTGCTATATGGATTGGGCTATTTTGCCAGCGGTCAAATTGAGGCGCGTTTTGGAAATACGGCTACATGGAAAAGCGCGCGGGCTCTCTTTGATCGTCGTGGAGGAATTGCCATCTTTTTGACCCGGTGGTTATTAACGGCGATTGCTTTTCCAGTAACTTTGATTGCGGGTAGTAGTGGTTATCATTTTAAGAAGTTTTTTGCATTTGCTGTATTAGGGGAATTAACCTGGGTACTCCTTTATGGCGGTCTGGGTTATGCTTTTGGAAGCCAGTGGGAACTTATTAGTGATTTTATCTCTAACTTCAGCGGTTTTATCCTGGGCGCATTGGCACTGGGAGTGGGTATCTATCTGTTGATCCATTTTAGTAAAAAGCCAAAACCAGACTGAGCCTTTGAATGCTGGTGGGTGTACGCGCAGAATATTCTGTAGAGATAACATTATTTTATCAATGGTTTCCTAGGTATCGAGAAAAATATGCCCAAAAAAGGTAGTTCTAAAAACCGCAATTTCCGTAATTTGATTATGCTTTGGGTGGCGTGGTTTACCATTTTGTATTGTTTTCAATGGTTAGTTACCACCCGACTTGAGATCAAACGTCCAGACTATGCGGTTGCATGGAGTGCCAACGAGACTCAGAAGTTTAGCAATAAAGGCAAAGTCTATCTTGAAGAGCCTTTTTTGAACCGGCAGGTTGCCTGGGATTCGGAATATTATCTTGGCATCGCTGTCGGTGGGTATGATGATCCTGCTGCGGGTCGTGCAAAAGATCCGGCAAGCGGGATTGACTGGCCCAAAAACTACTCCTTCTTTCCAGCTTATCCTTATTTAATGAGGTTGTTCATCTTGCCGCTCGGTCTTTTAGGGTTGACCCCCATAGCAACTGCGGCATTGGCGGGAGTGCTGGTAGCCTTGCTTGGCACGTTGGCTGGAATGCTGGCGTTGTGGGATCTGACCCGCGAATATTTTGATGAAAACGATGGACTGCGTGCTGTTTTTTACATGCTGATCTTTCCCAGCGCCTTTTTCTTTGCGCAGGTATATACAGAGGGTTTGTTCATAGGGCTGGCTTTCTGGACTCTGGCGCTCTCCAGACGAAAACAATGGTTCTGGGCCGGGGTACTGGCCTTTATTGCCGCATGGACACGCGCGCATGGCGGTCTGTTATTCATTCCGCTGGTAATTGCCTGGTTCCGGGCTGTTGATTGGAAACACTTCCGGAGAACTTTTTCGTGGCGCTGGGTCTTGCAAGGATTGTGGTCGTTGTTGCCGCTGGTGGGTTACCTGATCTGGCGCTACTCTTCTCTAGGAGCAGGCTGGGCAGCCTTACAGAGTTTTTACTTTGGGCGAGGTGTTTTAACGTTGCAAAGCTCGATTGATAGCTGGAAAAAGGCCTATGAATATTCGATCGGTGTGGATTCTGCGCTGGTTTATTTCATGATTGAAGTCGCCAGTATAATCCTGACCTTTTTTAGCAGCCTGGCTCTACTTAGAAAGCACCCCGAAGTGGCAACATTTAGCCTGGCGGTTGTCATTTTTTCTGTTATTAGCGGTTCCGCACAAAGCGAAGCGCGCTATATGCTGATTGCTCCGGCTTTGTTTATCGTTTTGGCAATGCTTGGGCGCAATAAAACCTTTGATCGGGCCTGGACCTTGCTAAGCCTGCTGCTAATGGGCCTGTCGGTCATGTTGTATAGTTTTGACATGTGGGTTGGTTGATGATATAGGCAGTTGGAAATGTGGTCAGGATTAATCGCCCCTGCAGCTTGGGGGTGTTTAATTTCATGGATGGGTCAGATCTCGGAAAAATATTCGTGCATCTATCGTTTTCCAACTTTTCAATGTCAGCCAACTAATACCAGCCTCAATTTTGGGATGGCATTATGTTGTAAAATGATGATAATGAAGAAAGGGAATGTCTATGAGTTCACGCGAAGTTCTGATTGAAATTCTTGAAAGTTCTCGTTCGAAGATGACCGCGCAATTGACAAAAATTGAAATGAAGCGCAGCATCTACCCACTTTGGACTATCCGCGAGATGTTGGCTCATCTTTCTGGTTGGGATGCTGCCGCCATCGAATTTATCCGCTCGCTGATGGCAGATCAGATCCCTGCCACGCCTGCCGCACGTGGAATTGATGTTTACAATGCTGAATCTGTGGCTGCTCGAGATGGCCTGACTTATGATCAGGTTTATCGTGAGTATATTGATGCGCGCGAAGTTCTCATCACTCTCCTTCAAAAAATCCCGGATGTCAAAATTTCTGCGCAATATATTTTGCCGTGGGGAACACAGGGCAGCATCGTGGATATTGTCAATATTTATGGACCGCATGAAGAAGAACATGCCGATGATGTGGCTAATATCATCGCGCAAAGTCAGTACCTTGGATAAGCGAGCTGTAAAACTTTATCTTCAGCCGCCAAAATCAGAAATCGGAATATAGTAGAGGAATGATGGATCAAGGTATTGATATTCGTGCTTACAATCGTGATGCCTGGAACAAGCAGGTTGATTCAGGTGAAAACCCATGGACAAAGCCCGTCAATTCGGATGTTATCTTTCAGGCGCGCAAGGGGATTTTTTCAATCCTGTTGACCGAGAATAAGCCTGTCCCCCCAGAGTGGTTCCCGGTGCTTACAGGGCTGGATATATTGGCGCTGGCTTGTGGTGGTGGGCAGCAAGGGCCTGTTTTGGCTGCCGCTGGAGCGAATGTGACAGTCTTTGATAATTCTCCGCGCCAGCTTGACCGCGATCTGGAAGTGGCTCAACGCGAAGGCCTGACCAATCTGCGCACCGTGGAAGGTGATGCGCGCAGCCTGACGATGTTTGCCGATGAATCTTTTGATTTTATCTTCCACCCGGTCTCCAATCTCTTTTTTTCGGAGATTCGACCTGTTTGGAAAGAAGCCTTCCGTGTGTTACGGCATGGAGGGACCCTGCTGGCGGGTTTTATGAACCCAATCTTCTATCTGTTTGATTGTGATAAAGCCGATCACGGTGTCATGGAAGTTAAATACAAGCTGCCGTATGCCGATATTGACCAGCCTGAAATGTATGAGCGCCAGCGGGCTAATGGTTGGCCCTTGGAGCACAGTCATTCGCTGACAGACCAGCTTGCCGGGCAAACAGACGCCGGGTTCCATATTATTGGTATGTATGAAGATGTCCATGCTGGTACTGCGATCAGTTCTTATACACCCACATACCTGGCCACCCGTGCCCTGAAGCCATAAAAATTGGTTATCTTCAATTTGTGTCCGGAGAGACAAATCCTTGGTTCTCGTGGTTGGAACCGGGTTTTAATAACCTGTTGTGAAATCCAAATGGATGCCGTCGATAACTTGACGCACTAGAAAGTCTGTGCTAGTATCAAATAAAATCGTCTAATTCTGCATATATCCGGCCCATTTCCTGGAGGAAAAGAGAAAACATGAGCAAGAAATTCGTATGGATATACATTGTGTTATTGGCGTTAACGCTGAACGCCTGCACCCGCGCAGCTTCATCTGCACCTGTGGCCACAGCTACGCCCAAAGCAAACTTCCCAAAACCAGTGGCGACATCTGGAATGAATGCCATTGAGATTGCAGGTACTCAGACTGCGGTTGCAGCGGGCAGTCTTCCACTGCCCACTTCTGGTACCCCAGCGAAAGTGATCGCCAACCCCACTTTTACACCCACGGGCGGGGAACTAACCCCTGGCGCAGGCCAGGCAACGGCGAGTTCATCTGATAACACGCCTATGCCAACCCCAACTGTTGGATCTGCTGCAACCACTGTGGCAAACACACCTGGGCCACTGGTAACTGCGGCGCCGGTTGTTAAACCGGGAACTTATGTTTTACATGAAGGCGAATTCCCTTATTGTCTTGCCCGCCGTTTCAATGTTAATCCGGCTGAATTGCTGGCCTTGAATGGACTTAACAGCGATCAAAGCTATTACACTCCGGGAACAAAAATCACCATACCGCAATCCGGAGGTGCTTTCCCAGGGCAGCGTTCACTTAAGACTCACCCGACCCAATATACTGTTCGTGCTGGCGATACGATTTATTCCATTGCTTGTGGGTTCGGTGATGTTGATCCACAGGGTATTATCAGTGTTAATAACTTAAGCGGAACGTATACTTTGACCGCTGGTTCAAACATCCAGATTCCTTAGGTTTTTAGTATGTTTCACTCACCCGGGCGATTTCCGCCCGGGTGTTTCTTTTTTGACGGAGTCAGTATGAAATTCGAATTGATTAAATCAGAAAGCGCTTACACTGGTCGGGCATTCAAAGTGCGTCGAGACCATCTGCTAACGCCCAGCGGCAGCAATGTTCAATATGACATTATTGAGCATATTGGCTCGGTCAGCATCGTGCCAGTGGATGAAAATGGACAAATTTACTTTGTCAGACAGTACCGGCATGCTGCTGAGGTTGACTTGCTGGAATTGCCTGCTGGCACGCTTGAGCCTGGCGAACCACCCGAGCAAGCTGCGGCCCGTGAAATTCGCGAGGAAACTGGCATGGCTGCCCAACACCTCCAGAAAATTGGCAGTTTTTACCTGGCGCCCGGTTATTCGACTGAATTGATGTATGTTTTTCTGGCTACGGGATTGACCCATGATCCGCTTGACCCGGATTCTGATGAGTATCTAAGTGTCGAGATACTATCTGTGGCAGATGCGTTCAAACTTGCAGAAAGCGGCCAGATGCTCGATGCAAAGTCTCTGGCAGCCCTGTTTTTGGCAAGACCCTATCTTACCTAATGGCCTTTCGCTTCCGAAACTTAACGGTTTCGGAAGTTTTTTTGGAATTAATCAGTGGGTGCCCGATCTATAGGAATTTTTTACAGGTTCGATTCAGGTAAAAAGACCGTTTGCGAGCGTAAATCCAAATCTGATGTTCGGGAGAAGCCCGTGCAAGGGTACAGCAACCAGGTTTCCCCGCAAAAAACCTTCTACAGTTCCAACTGTTCAATTTGGACCGTGGGTAAAAACATTTAACCAAAAGCCTTGTCCCCCGGTTTTGTCCGGATCGATATTCCAGATGTATTGCCATGCAATGATGGCAATCCGTACTTTGCGTGCGATTCCAGAAAGTACCGTGTTGAGGTTATCCCAGGGTATTGTAATTTGGGGGATGAAAGAGTTTTTTTGAAATCAATATACATTTCCAACCTTTATTGTCCAAATATATGACAAGACTCGGCTGTTTTAGGTGTCATTTATTACTACCGAATATAAATTGATAGGGCTAAACTTAGCCAAATGTGGCATAATAAAAAGGATTTGCGATAATTTTCACAAACAACAGAGTCCGCTCTGATCTTCCCTTTATCAAGGAGTAACTATGACCAAAAGACCTATGATCACCATTGACGGTAATGAAGCTGCAGCCTCGGTGGCTTACCGTGTCAACGAAGTGATCGCCATCTACCCTATCACGCCCTCATCCACCATGGGCGAATTATCCGACGAATGGGCTTCCAAGACCAAAACCAATATTTGGGGCACAACGCCGCACGTGATTGAAATGGAGTCTGAAGGAGGCGCTGCCGGAGCTGTTCACGGCGCCCTGCAGACTGGCGCACTGACCACCACCTTTACGGCCAGCCAGGGTTTACTGTTGATGATCCCCAATATGTATAAGATTGCGGGCGAATTGACCAGCACCGTTTTTCATATTGCTGCGCGTGCCATTGCTGCCCAGGGGCTCTCCATTTACGGTGATCATCAGGATGTGATGGCTGCCCGCCAGACTGGTTGGGCCATGCTCTCGTCCGGTTCGGTTCAGGAAGCGCATGATATGGCTGCCATCGCGCATGCTGCCACACTCAGGGCTCGTTTGCCTTTCCTGCACTTCTTTGATGGTTTCCGCACGTCGCATGAGGTTGCTAAAATTGAGCAGCTCAGTGATGACGATTTGCGCGAAATGATCGATATGGATCTCGTTCGGGCGCATCGTGCCCGCGGTCTTTCTCCTGACCATCCCTTTATTCGAGGCACAGCCCAGAACCCGGATGTCTACTTCCAGGGGCGCGAGACAGTCAACCCGTTCTACGCTGTATTGCCTGGCATGGTACAGGCCGAGATGGACAAGTTTGCGAAACTGACCGGGCGTCAGTATCACTTATTTGATTATGTTGGACATCCCGAAGCTGAAAGAATTGCCATTGTGATGGGCTCCGGTGGTGAAACCCTTGAATCTACCGTTGATTATCTGGTCGAAAAAGGCGAACGAGTTGGCGCACTGCGTGTTCGCCTGTATCGGCCATTTGATACAGAAGCTTTTATCAAAGCTTTGCCGATGAGTGTCAAGTCGATTGCAGTGTTGGACCGCACCAAGGAACCTGGTGCGGCTGGTGAGCCAATGTACCTGGATATTGTCAACGCCTTGTTCGAATCGGGCCGCACCAATATCAAGGTTATCGGTGGACGGTATGGCCTTTCTTCAAAGGAATTTACCCCGGCCATGGCCAAGGCTGTTTTGGACGAACTGTCCAAGCCAGCCCCTAAAAAT
Organism: Chloroflexota bacterium; assembly: GCA_026390035.1. Taxonomy (GTDB): domain Bacteria; phylum Chloroflexota; class Anaerolineae; order Anaerolineales; family Villigracilaceae; genus UBA5195. Next base: position 3,270 of record JAPLGT010000046.1, on the reverse strand, counting down.
CACTTTACCGTCGGTATCAACGACGATGTTTCACATACCAGCCTGGATGTCGACTCTTCCTTCAGCGTTGAATATCCAGAGACGGTGCGCTGCGTATTTATAGGCCTGGGTGCCGATGGCACCGTTGGTGCGAACAAGAACTCGATAAAAATCATTGGTGAAGAGACCGAAAACTATGCTCAGGGTTTCTTCTACTATGATTCTAAAAAATCGGGCACTCTGACCGCCTCGCATTTGCGCTTTGGTCCGAAACCCTTGAAGGCGGCATACTTGATCGCCTCAAACACTGCCAATTTTGTAGCTTGCCATCAGTTTAGCTTCTTGGAACGCTATGACATCCTGAAGTATGCCCAACCCGGCGGCACATTCCTGCTTAATAGTATCTTTAGTCAGGATGAAGTCTGGGATAACCTGCCGATTGAAGTCCAGCAGGTCATTATTGATAAGAAGCTCAAGTTCTACAATATTAATGCGTATGAAGTGGCTGACCTGACTGGTATGGGTAGCCGGGTTAATACCATTATGCAGACCTGTTTCTTTGCCATTTCGGGCGTACTGCCACGTGCACAGGCTATCGCTGAGATCAAGCACTCCATCGAAAAAACATACGGCAAGCGTGGTGACGCAGTTGTTAAACAGAACTTTGAAGCAGTCGATCAAACCCTTGCTCACCTGCGTGAGATCGTGGTTCCTGCCAAAGCTAGCAGCGAGCTTGTTATGCGTCCTCGTGTTCCCGCTGAAGCGCCTGATTTTGTCAAGAAGACACTGGGACCGATCATTGCGCTTGAGGGCGAGGAAGTGCCAGTTTCGGCTATGCCGGTTGATGGCACCTTCCCGAGTGGCACAACCCAATGGGAAAAACGCAACATAGCGCTTGATATCCCGGTCTGGGAACCAGATTTGTGCATTCAATGCGGTAAATGTGTGTTCGTTTGTCCGCATGCTGTTATTCGCCACAAAGTGTACGAAACTGCGGCTCTCGAAACTGCCCCGGTTACTTACAAGCACATGCCTTCCAAGTTCAAAGAATTCCCGGGAATGGCCTATACCGTTCAGGTTGCTCCAGAAGATTGTACTGGTTGTACCCTGTGTGTAGAGGCCTGTCCGGCAAAAGACAAGACCCAGGTCGGTCGCAAGGCGCTCAATATGGCTTCGCAGCCGCCACTGCGCGAAAGCGAAAATGCCAACTGGGAATTTTTCTACAAGCTGCCCGAGGTTGATCGGACTCTGATGAGTCCATCCACGATCAAAAACTCACAGCTGCTTCAACCGCTGTTCGAATTCTCCGGCGCCTGTGCGGGCTGTGGCGAAACTCCGTATATCAAGCTTGTTTCGCAGCTGTTTGGCGACCGGGCCATCATCGCCAATGCAACTGGCTGCTCGTCCATTTATGGTGGTAACCTGCCAACCACACCTTGGACTATCAATAAGGACGGGCGCGGTCCGGCCTGGTCGAATTCCTTGTTTGAAGATAATGCTGAATTTGGTCTGGGCATGCGCCTGACCCTGGACAAACAGGCTGAATACATTCGCTTCTTGTTGAAGCAGATGTCTGGTGAGCTTGGCACACTGGCAGCTGAGCTGCTTAGTTCTGACCAAACTACTGAAATAGGTATCAAGCAGCAGCGCGAGCGCGTTGAAGTTCTTAAGAAAGTGCTCGCCGATAAGACAGATCCAAAATCCCGTGATTTGCTGAGCCTGGCAGATTTGCTCGTCAAGAAATCTGTCTGGATCATTGGTGGTGACGGTTGGGCTTACGACATCGGTTACGGTGGTCTGGACCATGTAATGGCCTCTGGGCGTAATGTCAATATTCTGGTACTTGATACCGAAGTGTATTCAAATACTGGTGGGCAGGCGTCCAAGTCGACCCCGCGCGGTGCAGTCGCCAAGTTCGCAATGAGTGGCAAGGGTATCTCCAAGAAAGATCTCGGCCTGATTGCCATGTCCTACGGTTATGTCTATGTCGCGCGGATTGCGATGGGGTCCAGCGATCAGCAAACCCTCAAGGCCATTCTCGAGGCCGAAGCCTTTGATGGTCCATCCCTGATCATTGCCTACTCGCATTGCATCGCACACGGTATTGATATGGCCAAAGGTCTCGAACAACAGAAATTGGCTGTGCAGGCTGGCCATTGGCCGCTTTACCGCTACAACCCCGACCTTATCGCCCAGGGTCAGAACCCGCTTAACCTTGATTCTAAGGATCCATCCATCCCGTTGGAACAATACGTTTACAACGAAACCCGTTATCGCATGCTGGTCCAATCTGATGAAGCCCGCGCTGAAATGCTGCTAAAGCAAGCTCAGAACGATGTTGACAAGCGCTGGGAATATTATCAGCAAATGGCTTCCATGCATTACGCCAAAAAGAATGACGGCGACAATAAGTAAAAGATCCCAGGGTCAGGGACGCAAGCAAGTCTGACGCGTCCCTGACCATTAGCTGTGAAACCAGATTTATATGCTGAAGGACTCTAATATGACTGATCTTACCACTCGTTATCTGGGCCTTACCCTTAAAAATCCAATTGTTGCTGCTGCTTCGCCGCTTACAAAGAAAATCGAAAACGCAAAAAAGCTGGACGATGCTGGCGTTGGCGCAATTGTGATGTATTCTCTCTTTGAAGAACAGATTATCCACGAAAGTCTTGAACTGGATCATTATCTGACTAGAGGGACAAATACGTTCGCTGAGGCGCTCACGTATCTGCCCGACCTCAGTACTTATGCCATGGGCCCCGGGAAATACCTGGATCATCTATCGGCGGTTAAGAAATCTGTCAGTGTGCCAGTGATAGGCAGTCTGAACGGCGTTTCGAAGGGCGGTTGGACCCGCTATGCGCATCACATGCAAGAAGCCGGTGCTGATGCTCTTGAGCTTAACCTCTACTATATTCCGGCCGATCCGGATCTGGATGCTGTGGAATTAGAGAATACCTATCTGGAGCTCATCTCGGACGTTCGTGCTGCTATTACCTTACCATTTTCTGTCAAACTCAGCCCATTTACCACAGCATTGCCAAACTTTGCCAGGCGCTGTGTTGAGGCTGGTGCCAATGGGTTAGTGCTCTTTAATCGCTTCTACCAACCCGATTTTGATCTTGAAAATCTGGAGGTTGTTCACAGCCTGGTTCTAAGTACTTCTGACGAGCTACGCCTGCCGCTGCGTTGGATTTCCATCCTCTATGGAAAAGTCAATGCTGACTTTGCGCTTACCAGTGGTGTTCATACTGCTACGGATGTCATCAAGTCAATGATGGCGGGTGC
>JAPLGT010000111.1:0-23801 GCA_026390035.1 Chloroflexota bacterium | reverse complement strand
GTCCTTTTGCACGTGGCAAACGCCACCATCACAGCCCTGCCGAGTTGGCCGGGATCCAAATCCAAGGTGACCCGCTGACGCTACTGGAACTGGCTCCGAAAGTGTCAATCTAACTTCCTGGGTTTCTGAACCATGCCCAAATAACACATAGGAGAAAATATATGTCCCGTCTTGAAGAATCACCAGCCTGGCAGGCATTGAACCAGCATCAGCGCGAAATTGAGGCTGTGCAGATAAAGGACCTTTTCGCGCGGGACCCCCAGCGCTTTGAACGCTTTTCGTTACGGTTTGAAGAATTCCTGTTCGATTATTCCAAGAACCGTATTACTGAAAATACCTTGTCTTTATTGTTCGACCTGGCTCGCCAGGCAGACCTGTCTCAAAATATTGAAGCCATGTTCAGCGGTCAAAAGATAAACGTCACTGAAAATCGGGCTGTATTGCATATTGCCTTGCGAAATCGCTCGAATACCCCGATCTACGTCGACGGGCAGGATGTGATGCCCGAGATCAAGCGGGTGCTGACCAGCATGCGAAGGTTCAGCGAGTCTGTCCGCTCTGGCGCTTGGAAGGGTTATACCGGCAAACCGATGACCGATATCGTTAATATTGGCATTGGCGGATCGGACCTGGGTCCCAAGATGGTTTGCGAGGCATTAAAGCCTTATGCCCGTGATGATTTGCGCTTGCATTTTGTTTCCAATGTCGATAGCACGGACCTGGTAGAAACCCTTAAGTCGCTTAACCCTGAAACCACGCTGTTTCTGGTGGCTTCAAAAACCTTTACCACCCAGGAAACCATGACCAACGCGCAATCGGCGCGGCGCTGGTTCCTGGCTGCAGCGCAAGACGAGGCTGCTGTTGCCAAGCATTTTGCCGCCATGTCCACCAACTCGGAAGCGGTCAGCAAATTTGGGATCGATACCCGTAATATGTTTGAATTTTGGGATTGGGTTGGCGGTCGCTATTCGCTCTGGTCTGCGATTGGGCTCTCAATTGCCCTGTACGTGGGCATGGATTGTTTTGAAGAGCTGCTGACTGGCGCGCACAAGGTCGACCAGCATTTTCGCACAGCCTCGCTCGAGAGGAATATCCCGGTCATGATGGGGCTGCTGGGTGTCTGGTACGCTAATTTTTTTCATGCACATTCCCACGCCATTTTGCCTTATGACCAATATCTGGCCTATTTCACGGCTTATTTTCAACAGGGCGATATGGAAAGCAACGGAAAGAGTGTTACCCGGCAGGGTGAGTGGGTCAACTATTCAACTGGGCCAGTCATCTGGGGCCAGCCAGGCACCAATGGTCAGCATGCTTTTTACCAGCTTATTCACCAGGGTACTCAGCTGATCCCGTGTGATTTCCTGGCCGCCACTGTCAGCCACAACCCCCTGGGAGATCATCACTCCATTCTGCTCTCTAACTACCTGGCTCAGACCGAAGCCCTGATGAAAGGCAAGACTGCTGAGCAAGCCCGTGCCGAACTGGAAAAAGAAGGTATTTCAGGCCAGCAGCTCGAGGCTCTCGTGCCCGCCCGTACTTTTCCAGGCAACCGGCCAACAAATTCCTTCCTCTATCCAAAATTAACCCCGGAAGTGCTTGGCGGTTTGATCGCGCTATACGAGCACAAAATCTTTGTGCAAGGTGTGATCTGGAACATCAATTCCTTCGATCAGATGGGAGTTGAACTGGGCAAGCAGTTAGCTAAGCAGATCCTGCCGGAGTTGGCAGGAAATGGCCCGGTAAGCAGCCATGATTCATCCACAAACGGCCTGATCAATGCGATCAAATCTTTAAGGGGCGAAAGCCCTTAAACCTGAGCCAACCAGGCTGGGTTGGGGCTGTATGCGATTGCAGCCCCTGCGAGAAGCATGCCCATAGGTGGTTATTTCGCGCAGCGCGAAATAACCACAAAAAAATTATTGTACCCATCCGCTGGTCAGCTACTACACATCAGTGCAACAATTATTCTGTGGCGAAGTGTGGATCAACCAGTTGTGTGGCCAACAGCACACTGATCGCAAGCAAGCCCGCCGCAAGCAGGAGCGCCGGGGTAAAAGCCCCATCCGCTGACTTGGTAGCCTCCATGATATAGACGAATACCACCGAAGCCTGACCGAAAAGCTGGATCAGCCCATTGGAAGTGCCTTCTGGTGTGGGATGTGTAATTTCGGCTGCATATTGGATCCCGATCGGGCTGACACCTACCAGGCAAACGCCCAGGAAAAAAGATGAAGTAAACAATACCCAGGCGCTGGTCGCGTACGTCAGAACCAGCAGGCAGGGAATGGCTAACAAGAATCCCACTACTAAATAGATGCGTCGCTTGTGCTGTTTATCCGAGAAGGGTGGAATCACCACAGCACCGATCACCCCGCCGACCAGCATGAGCGCACCGACCGTTCCTGCATCAATCGGGCTAAAACCGCGTGGGCGAATGATATCCTCCACCCAGGTGGTTACTCCGTTAAAGATGCCCATGGCAACGAAAAAAACTACCAGAAATAACCAGAAGGCTTTCACTTTAAAGGCGTGCTTGAGACCGTCGAGCATCAGCGAACGGACCTCATCGCCCGCAGGGCAGGGTGGCGTGGGTGGCTTCTCGCGCGCCAGGGCGATAAACAAGACAGACGAAAAAGTCGCCAGGCCGCCATAGATCAATTGAACGGTGGGGATTGACATGCTTTCGGTCAGGATGGGCGTCAGGACCATGCCAAGCGCAGTCCCGACCAGGCTGGAAAGTGTCACCAAGCCAACAGCCGTGGCGCGTTCGTCGACCCCAAACCAATTGGCAGGAACCTTGGTCCAGGCGTTCAGCAGAAAGGGTTGGGCAATCGCAATTCCTATGGTGCTCCACAGCACAAGTGTGTATTGATTTCCTGCCCATCCGCGTGCCAAACCGAAAATCCCCATTAAAACCGCCCCAATGCTGACCGCTACGCGGAAGCCATAAGTATCTATCACCCATGAGACGGGGATGGATAATGGAATGAATGCGATCATGAAGGTCATGGCCAGCAGCCCGATCTGCAGGTCACTGACGCCATAAAATCTGGCTGCCGGGCCGGTGATCGGGGCATAACCGATCCATAAAATCTGGATGGTTAAATTAATGAACATGAAAACTGCCAACACTACCCACCGGTAGCCATACAATTTAAATTTCTGGTTGCCCATTTTCTCTCCTGGCCATCCAAGTGAATTGCTCGTTGTGGCGTCTGCTTACAGTTTTCATTCGTATGAAAATACGGGTGAAAGGTGTCTGACACGTAGCGTATAAAACCCGGGAAGTGCTGTTTGGATTTGATATTGCGAAAAGGGATCTCCCCGCTGCGTAGTTACCTCCTGATTCGCAGTCTAAAAATTCAGCCTCGCAGAACCGGACCACAGAAATTAAACGCTAAACAAATCGTTGAGACGAACCAGGCAGGATTCTGATTTATAGAAGTGTTTTGTTGTTCGCGAAATGAAAGTTTATTTTCCGGAGATGATTAATACCCCAATTCAAAACTCACTTGATACTTGAGCGGCTTGCCTTCGATGTAGGCACGATAATTATCAATGAACAGGCTGGCTATATCCTGTGGGAAGCTGGGCGCGGCGGTGTGGCTGGTGATGAATAAGTTTTTTGTCTGCCAGAATGGGTGTTCCGCTGGCAGCGGTTCCTGTTCAAAAACATCCAGAACCGCGCCGGCCAGTCTGCCACGCTTGAGCGCATCGATCAGGGCGGCTTCATCCACGGCGCTGCCCCGTCCGGCGTTGATGAAGATAGCCTGCTCTGGCAGGGCTTCCAGCAGGCTGGCACTGACGATTTTCCTGGTTTCATTTGTGTTGGGTAGCGTGCTGACGAGCACATCCAGTTGGGATGCAAACGACAATAATTCAGCCCCGTGGTAATACCGGTCCACTTGCGGGCTGGTTTCACTGTTGCGGGTATAACCATGCACTCGCATGCCAAAGTGTTGGGCGCTTTCGGCCAGGTGCGCGCCAATCGAGCCGACACCCAACAGGCCGATCGTTTTGCCTCGCAGCGTGCCAGTCAGGCTGGGCTCCCAGCGGGATTGTTTTTGAGCCGCCAGGCGCTGCAGGATTTTGCGTTCGTGCATTAACAGATAGCCAAAAACGTATTCTGACATCAAACCGCCAAAGACACCACGGGCATTGGTCAGGATATAGTCACGTCTGAGACTTGGATCAAGCAATGGGTCCACGCCGGCCCAGGTAGCCTGGGCCCAGCGCAGCGCCGGCAGGTCGGGTAGAACCTCACGGATCAGATTGGGCTCACCAAAAACCAGGTCAATGTCTGGCATGCTTGAACTGGCAATCTCCAGCTCAGGGAGCGCTGCAGCTCGTAAATACCTGCCATACGCTTCGCGATCCTTGTCTTTTGTAAGGAGCAGTAGTTTGTGCATGCTTTTCCCTGGTTGAACAAAAAAATAGCGTCTTAAAGATTTATCTGCGATTTTCCACAAGGGCCGTCAGACGCGTAATTGGAATATATGCGTGTAATCTAAGCGCTGATCCAATCATCTGGCGGCTGGAAGCTTATTTTCCCAAAAAACGGAAGATGTTCAAGTTACGCAGAAAACCACCCAGGCGTGGTTGGTGTGATGGTGGCAACCCTGTCATGACAGTAATAGCCTTGCGTTGGGTGGTTATATGGACAGGTGTGTTTCCGAGCGCTGTATCATCGGCCTGGACTGGCATGACTGGGTCAGTTCTAATGACCAGGCTGTGCGCCCGAAAACGGCGGATGCGCTCATCCAAGGCAGCCTCCCCAGCACCGCCCTGATTGAGCACGTTCCCGACCAATTCCAGCTTGGTAAATTCTGTAAAAACCAGTATATCCAGCAAACCGTCATCATAGGGGCTGTTGGGAGTCAGCCGATAATTTAAGCCAAAAAATGGTAGGTTGGCTACCAGTGCGACATGCCCATGCAGGCTGATGGTTTGTTTTTTGTCCAAAGCCAGTTGGATATGAGCGACTGGAAATGACGCTAGAGTGGAAAGAATTTCTCCCAGACTGGCCAGATCACCTTTTTGAAGACTGTCCGCGGAATTAAACAGCGCCGAAAAAAGCCCAATCGAACATACCTCCAGAAATGGGATTTCGGTGTCTCCAACCCTGGCAATACCGATGTCGATTTTGCTGCGCTGCCCGGTTCGTAGCAGCCCAACTGCAGCCTTGATCTCGGCCGGTATGCCCATGCTGAGGGCCAGATTGTTTTGGGTACCGGCCGGAATGATCCCCAGCACTGCGTTTTTCCCGATGATCCAGTGTGAAACGATTTCGATGGTTCCATCTCCGCCGCAGACGACAAACAGGCGGATGCGGCGTCTGAACGCTTCGTCCAAGACCTGGAAGAGATTGGCGCCTGGGTCAATCAGATAGACTTCTGGGATGAAGTTTTGAGCCTGAAGTTCAGCTACCACCTCCTGGAGCAAGGTCGGCGAAGAATCAGAGCGCCCTGAGGTGGGGTTGAAAATCAGCTTGACGCGCTGAAGTCGATAACCTGGCATTTAATGGCTACTTTCCCTAAATATCTGATCAAAATGAAGTGATTTGCTGAGTACGTCATTCGCTGAATGAGCCTGATCAGCCATTCACCCAGACTGTCATCTGAGATGCGCCTCGATTGGCCCACATTTGATATGGAATGAAGGTCAGGTCTTGGCCTTGCACTGATTTTCCGCGCAGGGTGGTGATTCTGCCTAGTTCAGTCTCGGCCACGACCGGAAGCAAGCTGGCCGGATCAATCCTGGTCGTGAAAATATCCACACCCGGATTGTCGTTACTTTCGAGACAGTAGACGAGTGGCCCACGCGTTATGGCAACTTTGCCCTGGTGATTTTTTACTTTCGGATGTGCGTGGCGCAGCATAACCGGCATGTCAAATTCTAGCTTGATCATATCACCAGGGCTCCAGCTGCGCGAAATTGGCAGGAAGAAGCTGCCGCGCGGGTCGAACCCATTTGCGATCTGGCCGGCCGGGTAGGGTGGAGTCTGGAACGGGTAGGCCGTCCCGTTGATCGATACCTTGCAACCGGATGCTTGCGAGCCGCCCGGAATAGCCAGGCACCAGGATGGAATACGTAAATTGACGCGAAACTTGCTTTCAGAAACGGGGTCCAGCTGGACGGTCACACAACCATCGAAGGGCAACTGTGAATCAATCCGGATGCGCGTGGTCAGGGTCTCCATTTCAAGGCTTGTTTCATTCCCAAAATATTGATGGATCCACAAGTCAGACTCGGCATGGGAATAAATATACTTGCCGAGGCTTGCCCAGGTCCGCGAGAGATTGGGAGGGCAACACGGCACAGAATACCAGGCTTTGCGCGTAACGCTGAGCGCACGCTGTACGCTCAGCGGATTGTTGTAAAGGTAGGTTTCGCCATTCAAGCCCATGCCCACCGCAGCGGCATTATACAGCTGCCATTCAAAGAGATCGCTGTATTGAGCCTGGCGCGTGGCGAGTGCCATTTCCCAGTTCCAGAACAGGCTGGCGAGTGCAGCACAAGTCTCGTTATAGGCGTATTCTGGATCAAGTTCATAATCGAAGCCGAAACCTTCATTCCCGGGTAGCGAGCCAATCCCACCGGTGACATACATCCGGCGGCAGACCAGGTGTTCCCAGGATTGCTGCAAGGCTGGCAGCAGGCTGGTATCGCCTCTCAGCCGGTGAAGCATGGCCGTGGCGGTCTGGAAGTAGCCGTATCGCACTGAATGACCGACAGGAATGGTTTGTTGACGGACCGGGGCGTGTTGTTGATTGTAAAATCCACACCAGGCATTCAGCTGTCGGCGCAGTTTGGAAAAGGGTGGGTTCTTGGATTCGTTATCTGCTGGAATTTTTGATACGCTATATTCTGGATGCGTAAGCGCGTATTCGCTGCGTTTTGTATTGATATAGGCCTTGCGTTCCAGGTGACTGGCATATTCTCGCTGGGCGATCAGTGCAAAAAAATGGATCCGCCCGCGTAGTTCGATAAAGTTTTGAGCCAGATCGAGGTACTCAGTTTGGCCGGTTGCCATGAATAGCCGCATCAGGGCAATTTCTATTTCCTGGTGACCTTCGGTGCGCTCAGGTGAGGCAGTCTTGAAGCTGGTAACCAGCAGGTCGGCGGCGCGCCTGGCAATCTCGAGGGCACGGCTCTCGCCAGTGGCCTCGAAGTGTGAAACACCCGCCTCGATCAGGTGTCCGAGGCAGTAAAGTTCGTGCTCAATTTGCAGGTTCACCCAGCGTTGACCCTGGAAATGGTACTGGTTATAGGTGTTAATATAGCCATCCGCCATTTGAGTGCGAGCCAGAAGCGCGATGAGCTCATCCATCAATTGCTTTAGTTCATCAGAAGGTGCAATGGCGTAAATTCGCGCTGCCGCATCCAACCATTTGTAGGCATCTGAATCAGCAAAGACCCAGCCTTCGCGAAAGCCCTGTTTTTCGCCGGCAACAATCCGGAAGTTATCGATGCAGCCACTTTTTTCCAGCTGGCTCCACTGGTGAAAAATGGCCCGTGTGGCGTTAATTTCTAACCGGGCTGACCAGAAGCTATCTATGATGGTGACGTCGCGGGCGGGCAGTTCTCTCATGGTTTTATGGGAGCCTCACACATTGGCTGGCATGGAACAGCGGCTGTAGTTATTTTACGGAAGTTTTTCCGTAAAATAACTACAAAAAATAATTGTATTTATTCGCGAGCTCTTCGTTCTAGCACTTATCCATCCTGGTTGTGCTGCTCGGGCGATTAATGAACCGGGCAAGCAAGGCTGAGAGCTGCACTTCCACACAAGGCATCATCTGCGGGTAAACCTATGATGAGCACACGCAGCGTTCCGCGCACTAAAAATTGGTCCGGCGCTCTCTTCGCAAGTTAGAAGTTACCCGAGCTCGAGCCTCCTAGCCATACGAGAATTTGAGATTGTCACCGTAAATACTGTCCGCCACAGCCGCTCAATCAAGCTTCGCTGGGTTCAGGACAGCTCTTCTTCCAATTTTGAAGTTGGCGCAATCAGGAAGATCAGATTGTCCCAGATAATATGACTGACTATCAAAGCGCCCAGTGGCACACCGAGCGCATACAGCCCGCCCCAGAATCCGCCTGCTATTGTCGCGGCGCCAATCAGGGTAAAGTTTCCGCTGGCAATGTGTGCGCCACCATAGGCAGCGGTTCCAGCCACCCAGCCCCAAAAGCGACCGAATTGCTGCATCAAACCATCCTGTAAGAAGCCGCGCCAGAAAAACTCCTCGGCCGGGCCGATCACGAGTGTCAGACGGGTCATCAATTCTTCGCGTGGGCGAATGCGCTTAAGTTTATAAATGTCATCGATTTGTTGGCCGCCATTCGGAACGATGACCCGCGAAAGGCGATCGCCAATGTGGAAAATTCCATAAAGGACTGCGGCTGACCCGATCCCAAGAAATATTTCCTTGATCCCGATGCGGGTTTTTCTCAATTCTGGTTGCGTGGCAAGCGAAAGCGTACCCAGTGAAAGACCGGTTCCCGTCATTCGATCCCAGAATCTTTTCTTGGGCCCGCGAAAGGTCAGCGCGAACAACCCAAAGGCAAGCGCCGAACCGAAAATCAGTAAATTCTTATCTTTTTTCATCATACTTTCCCGAGGGCCAGACCGACCACGAACAAGATTCCAAAGGCTGCGTGCAGCTGGGCAGTTTCAAGATCAATTTTGGCGATTGAACGTTGTAATCCATTGACGCCCATCCCGGCCGTATGAACCGCTCGCATAAGCAGCGGCAATGAGAGCAGCGCCAGCAGGCTGGTTTGGGGTAACCAGTGTAAGAGTACACCCAGCACTACTGCCAGAAAAGCCCCGCTGACGAGTGAGACGTACACCAGATGAGCCCATTTGCGGCCGACAAACCCTGAAAAGGTCCCAATCCCAAAGCGGGCATCATCAGAAATATCCCGCCATTCATTGCCATGCAAAATGGCAGTGACCAGAAAACCAATCGGAATGCTCACAACCGCAGGCGAAATACTGATGCTGCCAGTGATGACATAGTAAGCACCCATGACCATCAACGGACCCATCAATATGAAGACGAGCGGTAAGCCCATTGCGCGGTATTTGTATTGGAAGGGTGGGGCGGTGTAGCCGAACCCCAGCGCTAATCCCAAAAATCCCAGCAGGGCCACCGGCCAACCCCGGGCAGCGATCAAAGCAATCCCAAAGAGCATTGCCAGCGTAAAAGCTGTAAATGTGAGCGTAAAGGCTTCTTTTTCTGTAAGGCGGCCTTTTAGCAAGGAAAGGCTGGCGCGTGGAGATGTAATTGAGTCAACACCGTTTCGAACATCATAGATTTCATTGGTGATATTGGTGCCGATGTGAAGCAGGACGGAGGCCGCCAGGGAGATCAAAAAGAGTGGAAAATTGAATTGCTTTTCAACCAGGGCAATCGCGCCAGCGGCCAGTACCGGAATTGCGGAGGCCGTAAAGCTGAACGGGCGGGTAATTTCAACCGCAGCCCCAAATTTTCGCCAGGTCCGTTCAAATACATTCAAGCGGTCCTTTTCTTTTCCTGTTCCGCTCGTAGATTGGAATAATGTTTCTACGGCTGGTCTGGAAGTCTCTTTGATGGCTGCTGACCCATAGAGTTGAGCCGCGTGTAATATCTTTTGGATCTGATCGTCTTCCTGGATGATGGGCTGTAATATGGGGGTGGTCATACCAGCTTCATTATAACGAGCCGCGCCCTCCGCAACTTCATCAGGCGTGCCGCATAGCATGAAGGAGTCCAGGACTTCATCTGGGATCAACTGGGCAGCTTTATGATAATCCTCTGCCCGCCAGGCCGCCGCGATTTGATCGCGCAAAGCCGGCTCGAAACCGGCTTGTTCCAGCGAGAAGTTGGAGAGAACACTGATCATGTAAATTACGAACGGTTCCCGCTTGGCACGGTTCATTGCTTCGCGCCGGGATTTATCCACGTGCGTGAGCAAGTACCCGGCTACATCGACGGCATTTTCATCCCGCCCGGCTCCTACAGCAGCGCTGCGCAGTTTCGCGATCAGCCGTTTCATATTGGGGATGGATTCTGCCGGACGCGCAAGATATCCATCTGCTTTTTCACCTGCGAGCTGCAGGAACGGGGTGCGGTAGGCCGCTATGTAGATCGGTACACGGTGAACTGGAGGGAACATTGGCTGGATGGGCGGAAGGTTGGGGGTCGCCGATGGGATCCGTTGACCTGTCCACATCGCTTTGAGAGTATCAATCGCTTTACTGACGTTTTCGACACCTGCTTCGGGGCTATAAGGAATACCCATTTGCGCCAATCGTAGTGGTATGGATGTGCCAAGCCCCAGGATGATCCGCCCTGGAGCGATTTCGTCGAGCGCAGAAACTGTCATCGCAATCAATGCAGGCGAGCGCGTGTAAACGCTGAGCGCTCCGAGCGAGACGCGGATTTGTGGAACCTGTACTGCGATGGCTGTGGCGTAAGTAACAGCATCGCGTTCATACAGGCTGTCATGGATCCAGACAGAGTGAACTCCCTGGCGGCGGGCATCATCGGCCCAGCCGACAACCTCGGAAACTTTGCCGCGCGCGGCAAACCCAATTCCTATTGGTCGTGCAAGTTCAGACATGGTCTTCTCCCTTTTCTGCAAATAATTCCGTGGATTATAGACTAGCGCAGTGAACAATGCAATATTTAAATTATAAAAATCCACAATTCCTAATCTGGTTATTCCCAAACATGGATTTCATTTTGGTAATGCATCCGGAAATTCTGATTATTTTGCGAATTCCCATCAAAGAAACCATGTACGCTGAGAACGGCGGGTGTCCTTTCATGCGAGAAAAGCGAGTTTTATCAATCAGCAAGCAACTCCTCTCAACCTTTTCTCGCGTAAGCGTGCTTGTATCAGAGCGCTGATCGGCCCAGGCTGAAAAATAATTCTTATCCAGCTGGAGTGTTCTCGCCACCCGCCGTATTTCCTGCACCCGGCCCGCCACTGGCGGGGGCAAATCTTTGATGAGCCACCCAGCGCTTTGCGCAGGTAAAAAATCAGCTGGCGATCTCTTCCATAGTCAGAAGAACCCCCAGCGTGGTTATCACAGCGCTGCGAAAATTTGATATTGTCAAAAGTAATACCCTGCAAGATGCGCGGGCGGGGAAAATTCAAACCTGTAAATGTTTATTCGGCAAATGGCTGGGGATGAATAATTATGCTTTTTCATTGCCTTGAATTATTCTGGCGCAAAATCCTGGGCGCTGGTCTGGTTGGCTTTTGGATGTGTCAATACCAGGATCAGCCAGGCCAGCAAGGCGCCTACGGCTGCAATCACATAGAGCGGATATGCGCCACTCCGATCATAGATCGCGCCGCTGATGGGCGATGCAATCAATGCAATAACTCCGCCCAGGCTGACAAAATATAATGAAAGCACAGTTGCCGCCTGGGCAGCTGGTGCGCGCTCCACCGCGTAGGCTACAGATGCAATTGCATAAAAACTGTAATACAGCCCACTGGCGGCGCGCATGAATAGCATGCTTTCAAGTGTAGGGAAGATAACGATCACCAGCATTGATAAACCTTCCAGCAGGATACCTGCTGCCAGCAGCCTTCCAGCGCTGAATTTTTGCATCAGTCTATCCGCCCAGAGCATGATGGGTAATTCCATCAGCGCCGGGTATGTATAGGCCCAGCCAATTACCTGGTCGCTTGCGCCGAGTTCTTGCATATAAATGGTCTCGAAGTGATGCCGGCCGTTGGCTGTCAACCATAAGACTGCCAGGCTGAGCGCCAGCCCGATCAAGGCGCGATCGCGGAAAAGCGAGCGGACGACTGCTTTTAACGAAGGTTGCGGGTCAGTCTCTTTTTTTGCTGTGCCAGCCGAGGTTATGATCCATTGCAGCATGAATATGCATATTCCGTATAGGGTGGCATAGCCGATGAATACTGTCACCAACCCGGCGCGCTGCACCATCAAGCCTCCCAGGAAAGCTGTGATAGCCCAGCCCAGTGATCCCCATAACCGGATCGAACCGTAGCCTTGCTTCTCGTTGGTGATCATCAGGGCCTGGGCGTCTGAGAGTGGGTAAATTGGGCCGCCGATGAATGCTTCCAACCCAATGATGATCGCCATCCACAAAAAAGAACTTTGCTGGCTGAGCAGTGCCATTAGCATAGCCGACCCAAACAGGCAAAATTGAAGGACCTTGCGTGGATTGGAGAGCTTGTCGCTCAGGCGACCCAAAAGAGGGGCGCTGATCAGGCTGACGATGCTGGTGATTGTGCCGAGCCACCCCATTTGGGTCCCGGTAAGCCCCTGTTGTTTGTAAAACAGGCTGATAAAAGGAAAAATAAAACCACCTGCACCGGTCCACAGCAGGTAATAAGCGCGCATTAGCCAGACGGCGCGGGTGGTTGGAATATCAGGGACTGATTTCATCCAGACTGGTCTACAATTTTGATGATTTTGGGATGGTCACAGCAGGCTCAATAGTGCTTCGATCACCCGCGGGCCAATCTCCTTGCCGATGGCGTTTGTCTCTTCATAATGCTTGCCAGGCCTGAATGGATTGAGTGGGTATTTAAAATCTTCTTTTGGTAGGATGTAACCAAGTTCATCATTCGCAAGCCCAATCACTCCAGCAACGCCTGCACCAGCGCTGATCAGGCTGTTTTTTAGTGCCATGCCCAGCTCCGGCAGCATTTCTCCGGGGACAGTTGCCAGCCATAACGGCCCGATCTTAAGCAGGTTGACCTCGCTGATCAGCTCCCCGCGTTTGTTGCGGGTATCTGGTAGAAGTTTGCGCCAGAAGGCCAGTTTGTACAAAACGTTGGTGAGTTTGAGATTGATTTCAGCCTTACGAATGCTGATCTGGTCTGGCTGAGCACGCAGCGCCTTAGATTCTATGGCCTTCAAGCCCTCTTCAGCCAGCTTCTTCCCGATCAATTCAGCTTCATCAAAGGAGTGCTCCTTTACATCCGGTGTCATCATACCGCCCAGTGCGCCTGCAAAGAAGATGCATGGGGCTGCGCTGGCGCGCTCCACCTCGCGCCGCAGCACGCCCGGATAATCGGCACTGATATGTGGATTGTGTTCCCAGAGTACTTCAGGGTGACATGGAAAATTAAACAGGCTGGCGAGTGCTTTTCCGTGAGGGTCGATAAATTGTGCGATCGATAATTCATCGTCAACGATTGCGGGATTTCTGGCATTCTTTGCCACCCCGGGTACGTGGATGGAAGCTGTCAACAAACTGGCTGGGTTTAAGCTACTGAGCGCATCCAAAATAGTTGCGATAACTATTTCTTTTAATTCGTGCATGTAGAGCGCATCAACGCCGCTGGTTTTATCGTCTGGACCCCAAAGGCCCATGCTGTCGGGTCCGTGATGGGTATGTGTACTGGCCAGGATCAGCTGGGCACCCGGGGTTTGCAGGTGTATGCGCTCGGTTATTTCCAAAACATCCTTGCGAAAAAAGCCAATCAAGTCCAATGCGCATAGGACCAGGGTCTCACTATCTGAGCACACAACCAGGACGCGCGCAAATAAATCATCGTGAACATCCACTGCACGGCGATTTTGTCCAAAACCGGCCAGGAAAACCGGCCGTACCAGGGCTGGGGTAATAATGGATTGCGCGTAACCGATCCGGATCGACATTTTTCCTCGTTAATCTGAAACCAGGAGGCTGGGGTTGGCTTGTGAGCCCAAATTGGGAAAGCTCCGCACAAGCTTGTCGCGGTATTGATAGGCAGCCTGACCGATCACCTGCTCCATCCCGAGCAAGACACCTCCGATAACGGGTGGGGCTTTGAGACGCACAAGCTGCGCCCCTGGCGCAACTGCCAGGATGGTGTTGCGCATGCTTTCCGTCATGAGTGGGTGACCATCATAAACACTACCGATCAGCACCACTTCGAAAGTATCCCGTTCCAGGCCCAGCTGGCGGATCACTCCACAAGCCATCTGACCAAGTTCATCTCCGGCCCAACGCAAAATGTTAAGTGCCTCGGCATCGCCCTGGGTTGCCACCTCGAAGACCAGCATCACAAAGGCTGGATCGATCGAATATTTTTGGATGTACATGCCTTCAACCAATTCATCCAGATTTTTGGCGCCGGTTTTTTTCAGGAAAGCCTTCGAAAGCGCGGTGGCCGGGCCACGTTTGCCCCATTCGAAGGTGACAGCACGCATGGCACGCATCAAAATGTCGTATCCACCCGCAAATTCTCCCGACCAGTGCGGCGCGCCTCCGATCATGCGCCCTTCGCTGTGGCGGTCTTTGCCCCAGCCGCGGCAATTGCAACCGGTTCCAGATACAACCGATACTCCCCAACCCTGGGTCGCACCGGCAAAGATGCCCAGTGTGGCATCATTGACAATCTCGATGGGGCAATTCAACCCCAGCGCTTTGATTGCGCCCAGTAGCATTTCCCGCTGGCTGGGCCAATCATACCCGGCCAGGCCCATGCCGGCACCGGAAATTTGTGTAATGTTGAGCTTGGCCATGCTCGCTGCCTGGCCAACTGCTGTCTGCAAGGTTGCGAGCAAGCCTTCAAGTTCGATTGATTCCCAATTACCAGGCCCAGCGGTCCCAAAACCGCAGGTTTGTCCTTTTTCATCTGAAATCAGTGCATGGGTTTTGGTACCGCCCGCATCCACACCTAGAAAATATTTTTTATCATCTGTCATATTTAATCTTTCCTGTCAGTTTGTTTGTTTCGCGCAGTGCCAAGTGTCTCGCGTATGCTTTGTAAATATTTGCCATGCAATGGGTACAGCCAGAGCAGGCAGATTGCCAGCAGAAAACCAATGGCTGGAGGGATCGTCAGAAACAAGCGGAAGCCCAGGTTCACACTTTCAGGTTGAGTTTCCAGAAGTGTATCGTAGCCAAAGATGGGCATGATCAGCCCAAAAATACTCGAAACCAACAGCCCGCTCAGAGTGATAACCAGCCCACTCATCCCAAAATACATCCCGGCGCGTTGGTGCCCGGTTCTGACCTGATCCTCGTCGACCACTTCGGTCATAATGACGTCACCAAGCAGCACCAGGCCACCCAGCCCGATTCCGATGAAGATTGCCCCGATGAATGTATAAACAAGGCTGGGCGCAAATCCGATCGGGATCAGGCCGAGCATGATGACTCCATTGGCAAGCATCAGGGTCCGGCGCGTATCAAGTTTGTTGGCCACCCAATTGCGCCATGGGTAGAGCGACAAAGCCGCGATCAGAAACGAAATTCCAAAAATGACGGTTGCCATGCTTTCGTCCACTTTTAGACTATATTTCATGTAGAAAAGCATGCCAGCCTGCAGTGTGCCGGTGGCGAAAAAACGCATGGTCTGCGATCCCGCGGCGGTCAAATAGCTGCGATTCAAAAAGGTTGATTTTAGAGCATCCAGAAAAGGGAAGCTGGTGTCCGTTTTTAGTTCTTTGCGTTCGAACATGGCTGGATAACCGGCATAGATCGCGATTACCGAGATGATGGATAACACCATGCCCATTCCAGACCAGCCCAGCAGCTTTGCCAGCAAAGGCGGCAAGGCTGCGCCGATAAACAATCCGACGATCTGAAAAATGTTCATCCGGGCGGCAACGTCGGTTCTCTCCTCATAAGTAGCGAACATTTCGGGTAGCAATCCGTAATAGCCGGTTGCCAGGGCGGTATATAGGCCCTCCCAAACTACGATGGCAGTGCCGAAATACCATAAGAGCCCAGCCGGATTGGTCTTACCGTCGAATGGAGCTGTAAAAAGCAGGGCAAAGGCCGCAGCATAGGGCAGCCCGCCAAATAGAATATATGGGATGCGCCGCCCCCAACGTGATTTAGTCCGGTCGGAGAGAAATCCAAGCACTGGGTTATTAAATGCATTATAGAGTGTGTAGAAAAACCAGAAAGTTGCATACCATTGGATGGGTAGATTCTTGACATCCACGATGTAAAACGCGATCACGCCAGCGACCGCCTCGCCCGGTATGGTTACTCCCAGGGCAGTCAGCGAATATAAGACACGGGTTTTGATACTTGTTTCCATCTGTTCCGCCATGCTTACGCCCTCAACGCATCCTTTATTTTCCGGTAACCAATGACCTGGATGCCGGAGTTTTTGATGAAATCTTTCATTTCTTTGCTAATAAAAGCATTGTAGTTGGCGACGCGCGCCCGCCAATCCGGGGCGATTGTTCGCAACTCGGGGGTATCCACGGATGGGTGAAAAATGAAATGGGTGACTCCCACGGGAAGTTCGGTCAAAAGCTTTTTCGCCAGCCCAATGTGGTCATCGCTGTGTTCCAATGGCAGCGCGGCCAGCCCATCGAGCATCGGCAGCCCTTGCTCTTCGAGCTGCGCTAGAATCGGTTGGTAATCAGCCAAAGATTCAGCGTTAATGCCCATCATCGAGAAACCTTGGGCGCTGGCGCGTGGCAACATATTGGGGATTTGCCGACTCATTCCGGCCTGGAGATAGGCTTGAACGAATTTGGGATGCATGATGGTGCCCATGTGTGAGTCGATGTGGGTGATATCAATACCGGCACCCAGGGCGCGTTCCACCTGTGCGTTTACTTCCACTTCAACAGCTTCGGGAAGAGCTTGATCATAAACAGCCGGATGCCACTGGTGAAAGTAACCATCCTTATCCATTAAGCCAGATTGCGGGTCACGGGTCGAGATCGGACCCCAGCGGTATGCTTCCCATTCAGAGTTGAGTGTGGCGTGGACGCCCATATCCACTTCAGGATTCTTCCGGCAATACTCGGCCGTTGCCGGGAACCAGGGGCACGGCACCATCACAGCGCCGGAAGAGATCGTGCCAAAATCCCATAAATCTTCAAAAGCTTGCAGCGCTGCCTGGCACATGCCGATGTCATCAGTATGGATGATCACCAGTCGATCAGTATCCGAATAACCAAGTTTCTTTAGCAGTGGGTTGGGTGTCATGTTCTTTCCTTTTCCGTTCAGTTACCGGGTGATGAGAGGCCAGGCTGTTCGATTTTCCTGGCGGGTGGCTGCAGCAAGTTTGTGGTGCAAGGCGCGTGTCTAATTGAGCTCCACAACTTTGCCTGTCCGGCTGGATTCATAAGCTGCGTCTACAACGCGCATGTTGTTCCAGCCTTCCAAACCGCCGGGATTGGGAGTTTTGCCTGACTGAATACATTCCAAAAAATATTGCATCTGGGCATCGTACATGTTTTGTGAAGCCTCGTCAGTGCGGTTTTCTTTAAAAACCGCTGGCTCCATCAGCAAACTCAGATCATTTTTGCCAGGCTCGGGTATTTCGAGGCGTGTTGGAAATAGCGAAGCAAAACCGTTTTGCCCATAGAGTTGAGTGCCTGCGCAGGCTTGATCTGCGTGTGGCTGCCGCCAACCGGCCTCAAAATAAGAACAGATCCCATTATCCCAGTTGACCAACACAATGCCTGTGTCGTCCACATCATAATCACCGTAGTTTGTGCTGATTTTCGCATACACGCTGACGGGCTGCGGATCGCCGAGCAGAAAGCGCGCGGTATCCAGAGCATGGATACCCACATCGGCCATGGCGCCACCGCCAGCGAATTTTTTCTGTGTAAACCAGCCGGATGGCCCCCAATTGACATGCACTCCATAGCCTTTGGTGCGGATGATTTTCCCAATCTTGCCAGCTGCGATTTGCTCGCGCAGCCAGGTGCATTGCGGATCAAAACGGAAGCAGTGTGCCACCATCAGCGTTCTTCCGTTCATTTGAGCCGAGTCGTGCATGGCCTTTGCTTCAAGCGCATTCATGGCCATTGGTTTTTCCACCAGCACATGCACTCCAGCCTGCAGTGCAGCGTTGGTCTGTTCGGCATGCAGATGGTTTGGTGTTGAAACCACCAGGGCGTCTACACCGCCATCCTTGAGCAGATCACCCAGGTTCAGGTACTGCCTCGGAATGGTAAATTCCGAGGCAAATTCAGCCATCGATTCGGGTCTGTGGTTGACAACTGCCACCAAATTCGCACCGGCATTCCGGGCAGATTTGGCGTGCACTTTGTTGATATATCCTGTTCCGGCAAACGCGATCCTTAATGGTACGCTGTTCGGAAGGTTTTCGAGATCAGGCTGCATGAGTTATTTCCAGAATTGCGGTAAATATTGTTTGTACGCGATCAGGTAATCGTCCAAAACTGATTTCGCAGTTTCTATATCCGTGATGACCGGGTCTAGCAGCAGGCATTGCAAGGCTTTCTGGCGGTCGCCTTCCACGGCGGCATCGATACCAAGCTGGGCGGCAAACAGTTCGCGGCGGCAAAGTTCAGCGATTGGTTCTGGCAGGCTGCCAACGTGAACAGGCTGGATGCCACTGCCATCGACCACAACTGGTGTTTCCACGATAGTGTTGAACGGTAGGTTGGCGATTTGCCCCTGGTTGGGCAGATTGGCGGCCAGGTGATAGTGAGTACCTGCGCCGGCGATGTTTTCGATCATCTCCAGCGCGCCTTCGCTGTCCGTGTTCATGAGAGCGTCTATGGGCATGACGTTATCAGCCATGCTTTCCAGCCGGTTGAGACCGAAATCGCGCATGTTTGCCGCAGCTTCCCAATCATACAGGCGTAGGTTGTATTTATCCCAGGGTTTGGTCTGTGGATCGCTGACCCAGGGCAGGTACTCGCATAAATGCGTGTCGCCTGGCACGGGGAAAAGCCCAAAGGCATCGAATACGCGCCGGGTAAGCGGCTCAAAATTGGGATCATATTCATCCCAGCGCTGGCGGAAAAGCGGATAGAGATCTTCGCCGCTATCCCGTTTTCGGATTGAAAGGATCCATGAAAAGTGGTTTGTACCCGCCGCGCGAATATCGATCAGCGGTAAAACCTGGCGCAGAACTTTTTCACGAGCGGCATGTTCGGCGATGTCGGCCTGCATGCCGGTGATGCCTGCCGGCACATCGATACCCAATTCTTTACACAAAACCATGCCTACAAAATTGTAGCTGACAAAAATTTGGTGACAGAGACCCACCGCTTTGATTTTTGTATGCCGGTTGATCAAGTCACAAATGCGTACCATCGGGTTGGTAAAGTTAATAAACCAGGCTTGAGGGCAGGCCTGTTCCATATCGTGGGCGATCTCCAGCACAGGCAAAACATTCCTGGCAGTATGCGCAAAACCACCAGGGCCGCCATTTTCGGCATAAGGCTGCCTGACGCCGTGTTTTAATGGAATCTCAAAGTCGCTTTTCCAGAGTTCTTCGCGTGGGCCGACCTCGATGGCGCTGACCACAAACTGGGCGCCATCCAGGGCCTCCTTGTGGTGCGTGTGTGCGCTGAGTGTGATGCCGCTGTTCCATTCTCGGTTGAGCCTCTGTGCCAGTCGATAGACGATATCGAGGTTGCGGCTGTTTCGATCGACGAAAGACAGGCTGCTGCCTTTTAACTTTGGGGAACGCATTAAAGCTGAAAGTGTGTTTTCGCCAAAGCTGGCACTGCCAGCGCCGATGACGACGATCTTGGTGGGTAGAGACATGGATTCTCCTTTATTTTGCGATCAATTTTTTATGTTGCAGATTTGTTCCGGGTCCGATTTAAATCAGTCAATCGAATTGGTCGAAATTACCCGGCTGTACCACTCTCCGCTGTCTTTGACGGTCCGTTTTAGCGTGTCGAAATCGATCCGGATCACTCCGAAGCGTTTGGTGTTGCCGTGACCCCACTCGAAATTGTCCAGTAAGGACCAGATAAAATATCCGCGTACGTCGACACCATCTTGCATCGCCAGCCGCACCTGCGTGAAGTGTTGGCGCAGATAGTCCAGGCGGCGTTCGTCATGGATTTTTCCATCGGCGCTGACTGTATCCGGGAAGGCAGAGCCGTTTTCGGTAATGTATATGGGCGGCAGGCGATAATCTGTGTTGATGCGATTTAGCATCCGGCGAAAGGCTGGGGCACAGACTTCCCAGCCCATTTCGGTATATTCCGAACCTGGGATGGGGGCGATCTGACCCTGTGCGCCGATTACACTGCGCGAGTAGGAATTGATCCCCAAGAAATCAAGCTTCTGTGAGATCAGCGCCATATCACCGGGCCTGATCTCGGGGTTTTCGTCTCCGGCAGCCTCAACCATCAGGGGATGGTAATGTCCACAGAAAATGGGATGCAGGAAAGTGGTTTCGCGGCTGCTCCAGGCCAATTCTGCCGCAGCGATATCAGCGGGATCGTCGCTGGCAGGGTCGACACCCCACTGGCTGAGTACGATGCCAACTTCGAGCGCCGGGTTACAGCCTCGGATGGCCTGGACGGCCAATCCATGGGCCACCATCAGATTGTGGGCCACCTGGCGGGCCATTTTCCAATCATCCTTTACTCCTGGCGCATGTTCCCCGCTGACGTAACCGTCAATGGCGATGACGCCGGGCTCGTTAAAGGTTGTCCAGCGCTGGATGCGATCGCCCAGGCGTTTGACCATGATGGCGGCATAATCGGCGAAGTATGGCAGATTTTCGCGGTTGATCCAGCCGCCGCGCTCGTAGAGTGCCTGGGGATAATCCCAATGATGCAGCGTGATAAACGGTTCGATATTGGCTGCCAGCAGCGCATCGGTCAAGCGCTCATAAAAATCTAACCCGGCAGTGTTGACCTTGCCGAAACCGCCTGGCAGCACCCGTGGCCATGAAACCGAAAAACGATAGGCCTTGAGACCGAGTTGGCGCATCAGGGCGATATCCTCCGGGTAACGATGGTAATGGTCACAGGCCATATCCCCGCTATCGTCGTTGGTGATTTTCCCGGGTGTATGGCTGAATCGATCCCAGATTGATTCCCCTTTGCCATCCTCATTCCAGGCACCCTCGATCTGGTAAGCGGCGGTGGCAGCGCCCCAAATAAAATTTGATGGGTAACTTATTTTGCTCATAACGGTTCAATTCCTTTCCGCAAATTTTTTATATTTAGTCTGACATTGCCAGTCTAAACATGTCTACCGCTGGCTGGCGGGTATTCGCATTGTTATCCAGGCAGTGTTCCATCCACTCGGCGGGCTTACTCAGCGGCCAGCCATGCTGGACAGGGTTGGCTTTACAGCACCTGGCACACGCAGCAGTCCGCCCGGCAAAAACCAGCCCGGTGATCTTCTACCAGGTCAAAAGCTACCCGAGCGCTTTACTCTTTACTGCCTGTCAATTTAATGCCCTGGATAAACGTTTTCTGGGCGAAGAAAAATGCGACCACGATTGGCACGGTGAAAACCGTCGCGGCAGCCATCAATTGATTCCAGATCATGGTGCGCTGGCCTTGGAAATCTTGCAAGCCGAGTGCCATGGTAAAGTTGCGCGGGCTTGTCAGGAAAAGCAAAGGTCCGGTGAAATCATTCCAGGCCCACAGGAAGGTGAAGACGGTCACGGTTGCCAGAACCGGCACCGAAAGCGGAATGACCAATAATGTGAATATCTGCCATTCTGAGGCTCCATCGACCCGCGCAGCGTCGCACATCTCTTCCGGGATGGTGCGGAAAAATTGCCGCAACAGAAAGACATCATACGCATTGGCAAAGAATGTCGGCACGATCAGGGGCAAAAAAGTATTCCCCCAATGCAAATTTTCGTTAAACAACAGGTACATCGGGATCATTGTGACCTGGAACGGCAGCATCATGGTGGCCAGGATGATCACGAAGAGTACATCACGTCCTGGGAATTTTAAGCGTGCAAAAGCATAGGCCACAGGTGTATTTGACAACAAAGTTCCCACGATCGAGAAAAACGCAATTACCAGGCTGTTTTTGAAATAAACCCAGAAACTGGCGCCCACACCCGGGCGGCTGCCGCGTGACATGGCATCCGAAAAATTTTGCCAGCGAAAGCTGATTTCCATAATGGGTTCGGCAATTCGGTTTGCACCTTGTTGCATTTTTAGATCGATTGTTTGGCCCGGATTGGCCGGGTCCACAAAGGTGCCAATCCCTTCGATGATCTTTACGGCTGCAAGCTGCTTGACCCCATTCGCGGTCTGAACGTTGTAAAGTGGCAGTTCAGTTCCGTTGACCGTAACCCGCACATTGTCATACGGCAGCCAGCGGGGTGGTGTGTGAAAGACATCCTGGTTGGATTTGAAGGCGGTCAACAACATCCAGATGAAGGGGATCAGAAAAAATGAGCCCACAATCCAAAGGGCGGCATGGCTGACTAGAGACTGCAGGATTCGACCGGTATTACGTTTACGGGCTTGTTTGCCCGGATCCTGGTCTTGATTGGTGATCAATTGGAGCGAATCAGTGCTCATGGTTTTATCCTGCGTAATACGTAAAACGCTCGCTGACTTTCAGCAGCAGCAGTGTGCAGATCAGAATGATGATGAACAGCACCCAGGCCATTGCGGATGCATAGCCCATTTTTAGCCACAAAAAGCCATTTTGGTAGAGATAAACGCTGTAAAAAAGGGTCGAATTTAATGGGAACCCGAGCGCTTGCTGTCCGCGGAAAATATAGGCCTGGGCAAAATACTGAAAGGTGCCAATGATCCCGGTAATCAAATTGAAGAGCGTGATGGGAGAAACCATCGGGATGGTCACATGCCAGAGACGCTGCCACCAATTGGCGCCATCCAGTTCGGCAGCTTCCAGCAGGCTGACGGGTACATCCTGGAGCCCGGAGAGATAGATGATGATCGTACCGCCCATGCCCCACATTCCCAGCATGATCAGCCCAGGTTTGGACCAATCCGGATTGCTCATCCAGTTTGGTCCGGCAATTCCGACGGATCCCAGCAGGCTGTTCAATATCCCGGTTTGTGGATTTAAGATCCACAGCCATAATATTGTGCTGGCCACGGTTGGCACAATCGAAGGCAGAAAAAATATTACCCGGTAAATGGACTGTCCGCGTACTTTTAGATTTAAAAGAACCGCGCAAACAAAAGATGCCAGGAGGGTCAGCGGTACACCAATCGCCACCATATAAAGAGTGTTTTGGAGTGATTTCCAGAACAGGTCATCATGCAGCAAGTTGGCGTAATTTTGGAGCCCGATGAATTCTAACGGCTGCCTGGGATGATAAATACTAAAACTATATACCAGCGAAGCCAGCATCGGATAGAGGGTGAAGGCCAGAAAGCCAATTGTCCAGGGAAGCAGGAACAACATCCCAATTTTGAAATTGGTGCGTTCACGGAAGCCCCATTTCCGAAATTTTGGCGGCCATTTGAGATTGGGATATTTTCGTTCTGTGTCGGGGAGCCTGTCCATCTATCTATGCCTCCAGCCCATCTGCCCTGAATTTTCGCAGGTAACACAGATCGGGAATAACATGAAAAATGGGGGGACGGATGTTTCACCGTCCCCCCGCCGTGACTCGCTTACTTACTTCAGTGCTTCCTTCAGCTTGGGCTCAAAATCGGCCTGTAACTGGTCAAGCAGTGCCTTGGGTTCTGCTCCGGTGGTAAATACCTTTTCTTCCACCTGCGTAAGCGCATCCAGCAGTTCAGATGTGATTGGGGTTGTGATGACATACTTTGCATTGGGGCTGTTCATCATATCCACGAATATCTTGAATTTTGGGTTTTCGGTGAAGCATTTATCTTCGGCAGCTTTTTTGCTGGTTGGCAGATTGGCGTTGAAGCAGAACTCTTCTGCCACGATTGCGGGTGACATCATCCAGGCCAATAATTTAGCTGAGTCTTCCTTGTTCTTTGAATTTGCCGGGATGACCGCCACGGTGCCCTGCACAACGGCTGTGTTGGCGCGTTCTGGATGCGCAGCTGGGGGTGGGAAGGGCGCTACACCATAGCTTTGTTCTGGTTTGAACTTGCTAATGAAGTTGGGACCGGTCATCCATTCGCCGTCCACATACATAGCCATCTTGCT
>JAPLGT010000118.1:0-6822 GCA_026390035.1 Chloroflexota bacterium | reverse complement strand
TCTCAAAACAGGCAGGCGCCTGTCGGGCGAAGGATGCCCTGGCGCAAGTTGCCTGAGCTTTCATACCCACAGCCGTCTTTATTGTCGGTTTGTAAGGTTCAAGTTCTCTTTATTGAAGGGTTTTTCATAGCACTCCTAAGCTCCGCTTGAACCACTGGTACTGGTCTTCGCCGAGGGTCACGTTCCACAAGTCGCGCTTTTCTTTTTGACCTTGACCTGCGCCAAACTGGTTATCTACTGTTTGTGGAGAGTGCCAGTACGGGTCTATGGCAACAAATAGCGCGTCGCCCCAGGTGAAGGCGTAATAGTCGCGCAACTGTCCAATAAACTCAACCGCTTTGGTATCGCCGGAGTAGAAGGCATCGGGGGCAGGTTGAGGGTAGTAGGCGTTGCGGGCCGTCTGTGCCCAGACGGCGACATTATCGGCGCTGCCATTCAGATTGGCGAGCGAAGCCTGCTCGTGGTTACCGTTGATCAGGAAAACCGGTGCTCCAACCAGCCCTAACCATTCACGCTGGTTGACATATTGAGCCGCGACTGTGCCGGCGTTGACGGTTTTGAGCGTATCCACGCTGAAATCGTCGCCAATCGCCATGTAGAAATCGGGCTGATCTGATGCGGCGCCGGTCAGGGTGCGGGTATAGAGGTTCGCGTCGAACTGGTTTTTGGCGCGCTCCGGGTGCGAATCGCCTTGGATGTCGAAGGTGAAGGCACTGCCGGGGGCGCGCTGAGTATGGAAGTTGTGTTCGAGGCCTGGAGTGCTGTTCGAACTTTCCGTGCCCCCAGCTTGAACAGGGATTATCTTGTAATAGTATGGGCTGTCAGGTGTCAGATTGGTTAATTCGATTTCGCGTGGAGTGTTGGCAACCAGGTTGACGGGAGCAGTTTGGGCAGTGTAGCTCCCCGAGTTCGTGCCATAAGCGATGATGATTTGCATATCAACGGCTGGGAGAATGTTGATAGCGATGGATTTATCGGTTGGGCGCCCGGTTATTTCGGCAGCGATGAAGTTTGGGTCGGTGGAAGTCGGCGCGATTGGCGGATTCTTGCCCTGGGTCTTTTCGGGAGAGGTCGAGGCTGGCGGAGTCTTCTGCCCTTTGGGCTTTTTGGTTGCATCGAGCGAAGGTTGCAACGTGGGGATGGACTCGGGCGTGGTAGTTGCT
Source organism: Chloroflexota bacterium (assembly GCA_026390035.1). GTDB lineage: Bacteria > Chloroflexota > Anaerolineae > Anaerolineales > Villigracilaceae > UBA5195. The sequence goes on along the minus strand of JAPLGT010000118.1, from coordinate 5,659 downwards.
GTATCAATGACCAGCGGCTTTTGGCTTGGCTGAGGCTCAGGCGTCGGTGTTGCTACGGGGGCGCAGGCGGCTAACAGAGTGACAATCAGGGTAAAGATCAGAATGGTTCGGGTCATGATTTCTTCCTTTTTTTCTTAATATAGTAAAAAGATGTTAAGAAGTTGTTTAGAAAATGTCATCGATTTGCAAAAAATTACCCGGTAATTGTCAGGGAGATAATCGGGGCATGGCGAGATACTCATTCTCGCCATGCCCCGGAACAAGCAGATTTACTTGAATAGGAAATCCGTGTTCGGGATTTCTGGCATGGTGATGGGCTCGGAGTACAGGTACGCGCCAGTGGGGTGCGCCTGGTCGCCGAGCAGTTCTGTTCGCAGGGCGGTCATTTGGGTTTTCTGGTCAGCTGACAGACTTTGGTCCACTTTGGAGAAATTAACTGCCATGTTGTAGATGATTTCGCCGTCAAAGGCGCCGTATTTATCTGAGAGGCTGAGAATAGTGGCTTTGTCGGCGACACCGCCCGTCAGGTACTTGCGCAGCTCGTTGGAGATTTGCGTGCGCACATCCACAAGCCCTTGCAATGAAGGCTTTTGAGTGGTCACCAGGCTGGTGATGAGTTGTGCCTGATCAGGGGTCAGCTTGTCGAGCATGGTCTGGCCGAGGTCGCCGGTCAGGTTGGTGGGGATGGAGTAGGTCGGGTCGCTCATGGCTTTGATGTCTTTCAGGTAGAACGAACCGAAGTAGGTACCGTGGCGCTCAGGACAGAAATAGACATCGGCTTCGACGGAACCGGCGTACCAGGAGTACATGTCGGCGGCGTAGGTCATTACAGCCACTTTCACTTCCCGTTCGAGGCCGCGAACATCCTCTGGTTCGGTCACGGTCGGCCAGGTTTTCATGCCCTTGCCCTTCATCGCATCGAAATAGGCTTTCTGGTCAGGGGTAAAGGAGCCAATCAGCTTGCCATACAACTCGGCGCGGGCGAAACTAATTTCACCGTCCAGGCGGTAGAGTTCAGCTGAGTAGGTCTTGACGGCGTCGAGGCTCAGGCCGGTGGTGCCGGTGGGCAGGTCGCCATCGAGCAGACGGGTAAAGGCTTTGATCAGGACAAAACGCTTGTAACCATATTTATTGATCGAGGCGGTCTGGCTTTTGGCGAGGCCCACCAGCTCGGCGCGTTGTTCTGCGGTGAGGTTGTTGAGGGTGTTCATCGCGGCGCTGGTCAGGAAGTCACCGGCGTGACCCATCTGGCTCGGGTCGTTGTCGCGCAGGTACTGGAAACCCCAGAAATCGGCCACTTTTCCGGGCGGGAAGAAGGAGTCCGCACCCAGGTCACCGGTCATGAAGGCCAGCGCATCGTAGGAAATCGTCATGCCCTGGGCTTTGTCTGATGTGGCTTGTTCGATGTTGTAGGCCGAGCCGTTGGCATCCAGGGGCTGACCACCTTGTTGACCGGCTGGCTGGTTTCCACCCGGTTGAGTGTCATTTTGAGCGGGTTGCGTGCCACTGGTCTGATTTCCTCTTCGGCCGCCACCTTGCGGACCATGCGGTGCAACACAGGCAATCTGATCTTGCACTATTTCGCATGTGCCACTTTCCGCGCCTTTGGCGGCAGTGAAGGTACAGGCGTCTTTGACGGCCTTAGCGCTGCAGGCATCATAAGCTTCCTTGGGAGGCAGCGGCTGGTTGCCGGATTGTCCCTGGTCCTGGGTATTGTTACCCGGAACGTTATTTTGACCTTGGGTTAGCGCTGGTGCTCCGGTTGTGTTTTGGGCGGAAGCTGTGGTGTCGGTCTGGGATGCAGCTGGACTGGCGACAGAGCAGGCGGAGAGCAGCATGGCGAGGATGACGAGTAGGTATAACAGTTTTGTTTTCATTTATTTCTCCTTTGGTACGTTCTGATCTTACAAAAGAGATGTTCAGAACCTGTTTAGAATTGATTGGATTTTGGTTCAAACTTCCGTTTATTGTTTGTTCTTATGGTCGAGCATAGACAACGTGCATTTCGGTGCTGGCAAGGATGGTGTCTTGGATGGCGTTCAACATAGCTTCTCGGGTAGCCTGGATAGCCGGAACAGAGACCTGCGGCATGGCGAGTGCATATATGGTAAAGATGTATTCCTTGTCACCAGGGCCTTTGGAGCAGGGCGGTGCATAGGCCAGGTCTTTGTTCACGCTATTCGTTCCGATTGTGCCAATGCCGCTAACGTTTTTAGCGAGACTGCTGATACCTGCCGGGATGTTATATGCAACCCAATACCAGTGAATAGCATTATCCGGCGCGACATGGTGCATGATAACGACGAAAGACTTTGTCACGGTGGGCGCATTGCTCCACGAGAGTGCCAGGGTGGAGGCCGCTCCATCGCAGGTGTACTCGATGGGCAGACGCCCATCAGCGGGTAGGTCGGGGCTGGTCAGGGTGAATGTGGATGTTTTGGTCTCCGCCGCGGCGCTGCTGATGGACATTTTGGCAGTGTAGACCGCCGTTCGGGCCGTGATGAAGAGAGTCAAACCATCCTTCCCGGCGAAGGCCAGATTGGTCGGGTTTTCCACCGTTGGGATATCACGCAGGTGTTTTCCTGCGGCGTCGAAAACCTGTACTTTGTTCGGCGTGGTCAGATACAAATTGCCAGCGGCATCCAAATCCATGCCATCTGACCCAACCGAAACGAATGGTTTATTATTGCTCAAGGTTCCGTCGCTGTTGATAGTGTAGGCAACCGTCTGGTTGGCGCCGTAATCCGCCACATAGAGCGTTTTTCCATCATCTGTGCCGACAATGCCGTTAGGCTGCTGCAGGTCGCTGATGACTCGTGTCACCTGGTTGTGATCGGGGGTCAGGTAGTAGACGTGCTGTCCATCCTGCACCACCGGGGACTGGTAGGCCGGATCGGTGAAATAGATGCCACCCTGTGGGTCAATCCACAGGTCGTTCGGCTCGTTGAAGCGTGTGCCGTTGTAGGTTTCGACGATCGGCGTCACCTGTCCCTGGGCGTTGATCGAGATTAAGCGGCCATTCCCGCCTTCACAAGCAATCAGGTTTCCGCTTTTTTCAAACATTAAGCCATTGGGATGGTTTAGTCCTTCGGCGAAAACTGTCAGACTGCCTATTTCGCCTGGTGACCATTTGTAGATCTTGCCGGCATTGATGTCTGAGAAGTAGACATTACCGTTTGCATCTACGGCCGGTCCTTCGGCGAAAAGATAGGTGCCGGCAACCGGCTGGAGTTCAGAATTGGAAGTGACCGCACTCACAGTTGGTTGTTGTTCTGCAGGTTGCTGCCGGGGAGCGGGTGGGCGGGTGGGCTGGGCAGCGGGAGCCAGGGCTAGCGTTGCGGCGGCTGCCACACTGGCTGGTGGCTCAGTCGGCCACGCTATGGTCGCGATACTTTTGCAGGCACTGGCGGTCATGGCCAGAAAAACGAGCATAGGAACCAGGATTTGTTTTTGGGTTTTCATTGAATTTCCTTTCTAGATTATTTTGATCTTACAAAAAAGTTGTTCAGAACATGTTCAGAACTCCTTATGAAATTGTTAGAATTTTCAAAGATGCCTGTTTAGCCACAGCAATCAACCATATATGTAACGTAGTTCGCCGCTTCGGATCATGATCTGGAACTGGGCAAACGTAAAAGCTGAACTTCCCCCGAAAAAATGGGAGTTTTTAGACGTGTCGCCAGACAAAGTTTACTCTGGCATAAATGGTCTGGATTTGATTGTAATCAAAACCGTATATGGAAAAAATAATCAACCAATCGGTATAAAATCTTCAACCGATCGGTTGATTTCAGAGCAGATGTTCTTTGTTATCCTATAAGCAACCAACCGCCATAGGAGCAAACCGTGAACACTCGCTTATTTCTCAAATTAAATTTAATGATTTTGATGTTTTCGTTGATCCTGATCAACGTCTATCCCGTATCGGCCAGAACAATCATCCAGGGTGGGCCCAGCGATCCGGCTGAAATGGAAGCGTTTTTTGATAGCTATCTGGCAAATCAAATGGACAGCTATCACATTCCAGGCGTGGTTATTAGCGTAGTAAAGGATGGGAAAGTCTTCTTCTCCAAGGGATATGGCTATGCTGATATCGAAAAAAAATACCATTTACTGAAAACAGCCTGCTGACAACCGCATCGCTAGGGAAATTGTTCACCGCAGTTGGGGTGCTGCAACTCAATGAGAAAGGCATGCTCGACCTGCAATCAGACATTCGCCAATATTTCAAGGATTTCAAGCTCAATACCCATTTCGATGATCCCCTGACTTTTGCCAACCTACTGACGCACACCGATGGTTTTGAGACACGTATGATCGGAGTTGCAACAATGAAAGCAGAAGAATTAAAACCGCTTGGCGAATTGCTGGCGACCTATAAACCCAACCAGATTCTCCCTGCAGGAAAATTTATGACCTATGGTGATTATGCTGCCAACCTGGCTGGCTATCTGACACAGGAAATCTCAGGTGTGCCCTTTGAGCAGTATATGGCTGAAAACATCCTCGCGCCGCTGGGGATGACACACAGTACCTTCGACCAACATTTATCTGCATCCATACGTGACAGCCTGGCATCCGGATATACTTTTGAGAATGATAATTACCAACCTGAGCCATTATTTTATATCCATTATGCCCCGTCTGGGGGGCTGCGTACCACCGCTGCGGATATGAACCATTTCATGTTGGCGCTGCTTAACAATGGTGAATATCAAAACATGCGCATCTTGAGTTCGGAATCTGCTCAAAGCATGTTTACGCAGCAATTCAGCCCGCAGGCTGGCATGCCAGGTATCACTTATGGATTGTTCGAAGATTTCAAAACTGGACAACGCGCCCTTCTGCGCGATGGAGATGGGGTTGGGACACGCACCCGCATGATTCTCCTGCCCCAGCACAACACAGGGATTTTCATCAGTTACAATACCGGCGACAGCAATCTGCGCCTGAATTTGATCGGCGATTACCTGGATCACTATTACCCCAGCAGTAAAACTACTCCTATTGGGATGGATGGTTACCTGGAACGCTCCAAAATATTTGCAGGAACCTACCGACCCTTGCAAGCAGATATCTCAACCTTTACGAAATCGATGTACTTCTTCTCACAATTGGTGGAAATCCGAGCAAATAGTGATGGGACGATCACCATCCAATCGACAGGCATGGGTGATCATAGCAGTGTAATGGGTGGTTTTGAAGGCGCAACTCAATGGATCGAAGTCTCGCCGCTGCATTTCGAGCGCATGGATGGCAACGGGCTGGTGGCTTTCGTTGTGGATGAAAATGGCAGCATCATCCAGATGATCTCGGGACAAGGCTATCACAGTACCTTCAAGAAATTGGCATGGTATGAATCAAAAGATTTCCAGGTCGGCTCCATAGCCATCGCCGCACTCATATTGCTGACTTTTGGGCTTGTCATCTTCATATTCAACCCGCTGGTCTGGTTAATCCGCAAATTTCGCAAGCAGACTAGCGCAACGCAATCAAAAATGGAATTGGCAGCCCTGATTTGGGGTGGCATGGTGACGCAATGGCTGGCAATATCGGTACTTCGTGTGATCGGTGTTTTGTATGCCATCAACAGCATTGCTGGTTTTCCAAATTTCATCTGGGGCATCAGTCCTGAAATCATCAACGCCATGAACAGTGT
>JAPLGT010000169.1:0-19649 GCA_026390035.1 Chloroflexota bacterium | reverse complement strand
TAAAATAAACACCCAGAGAAATCTTTAAAATTTGGTAATCACTTCGACCAACAGGTTATAGATGCGGCTTTCGCCGGGCTCGAGGTGCGGCAGATGACCCGCTTGACGTGTCGCCGCACGCCCACCCAATCCGTCACAGTTGGCTGGTTCTATACCAACCACATACGCACCCTCTCCCATCATCTTCCACTCCATCAAATAGGGCAGCTCGGCAGTTTTATACGTCCATCTCAAACCCAAACCCAGCTGTGGATTGCGCAACTCAACCTGGGTTAGCCCTTTTTCGGCCGCAACAGGCCGGTGGATGAAAACCTGTTCCTGGTAGCCGTGTGTAGGTACCTGAAAGCGATCCCAATCAGCCAGGCCACTCTGGGCAGTTGCATCGCGGGGCAATGTTTCCTCAGACTGAAGTTTAAGTTGGGTATGCTCACTAACCAGCGGAAAGCCTAAGTTAAAGTGATACAGCAGCATATGGGGAGCAGGCTCAAAGCCTTCATTGGTGACGGTATCCTCAATACTGATTTGATCTGAACCCAGCGCTGTTGTAATTCGCCGGCGCAAAACCAGGTTTTCGCTAAAGAGCGCCGCCTGCCGAACCTCGCCAGTGATCTCCAATTTGTACTCGTTGCCGTCCCAGAAAGTACGATAATTTACCTGGTTGGCTGGCTGATTACTGATCCGCCCATGCAAACCAAATTCCTGACCGTCCTCCTGGGATGGCAAACCGAATTGATCCAGACCACAAGTCGCCAGTAAGCCCCCGGGGAATGATCGCAACCAATCGAAGCGCTGATGCTCAAAAAAGGCAGGGTGAACATCCCCGGCGGGAGAACGCCAGGCTATCGGCAGGCCCATGAAATCACAAGCGGTTATGTCCAAAGCACGCTCAGCATTGACCTGGAAGCGCAAACCGGATCCCGTCCACACGTCCAGCAGCCTGCATCCACGCGCTTTTCCATCATCAGCCTCCGACAGACGAATACCTGCCAGCTGTTCCATCTGGCCCACCCGGCTCAGTAACTCGGCCTTGCTCCACTCGCGATCGAAAAGTATAGCCATGGCTTACTCCCTTTATCCTTGTTTATGCATATCAGCTGATGATTCGCGCAGAAAATCAGTCATTAGCGGCCCCATCTGTCGATAATATTGAAAACGAGCCTGGTAGCGCTCATGTTTGTGTAAGTCTGGCTCAAAGCTGCGCTCAAGTCTGACCATGGCAGAGACAGCCTCGGTATAATTTTTGAAGACTCCAGCTCCAACCCCTGCGATAATGGCCGCGCCGAGAGCGCCTGCTTCGGTGATGACCGGTCGGGTAAATGGCTGCCCAAAAATATCGGCGCAAGTTTGTACCCAGGCATCGGAACGGCTGCCACCACCAACGGCGCGATAATTCTCGATCTTGATGCCCGTGGCTGGCAGTGAATCAACCGATTCTTTGAGAAAGAAAGCTACCCCTTCGATGATGCCCTTGAGCACCTCACCACGACTTGTTCCCAAGTGCATCCCGGCCATTAAACCCGCAGAATCTGCAATGAATCTGGGAGGACCAGTCGGTGAAAAATGCGGCAGGACCATCACATTGCTGGGTTCTGATGGAATTTCAGCAAAGAGCGCCGGGTAGATGGAGCGTCCTTCTGCTTGGGCCTGATGGTGTTCGACAGCGGCAAAAGTATCCCGATACCATTTGACCAATGCGCCACCCTGGTTATAGATAAAACACACATAGCGGCCAGGGATGGCATGATGTTCAGTGTTCAGACCGCGCGCAATCATCACGGTTGGATCGGGTGGGGTGGAAAAGACCGGGGTAATGCAATGATATGTACCCATGCCATAAACACTCGTGCCCGAATCTACCACACCACAACCGACGGCATTGGCACATTGATCGTGCGCCCCGCTGACAATACACACACCGGGTGGTAGGCCCAACTCGGTTGCAATATGTGCAGCAACTGTTCCAATCACCGTGCCCGAGGGGGCTGTAGCCGGCAGCTTTGATCGGTCGAGACCAGCAATTTCAAGCAGGGTGTCTGACCAATCTCCGGTATGGATATCGAAGAGTAATGAGCGGTTAGCCAGTGAATAATCCACCACCGGATCGGCGCCCAACATAAAGGCAATGAAATCGCTCCAATGCAAAAATTTGTAAGTACGGGCGTATAACTCAGGTTGGTGAACGCGAATCCATTTGAGTTTGGTGAGGGTATATTGATTACCGAAAGTGTTGCCGTTGATGGCGTACAGGCGTTCATTCGGTAAAACCTTCGCAAGATCTGCCAGGAATTCCTCACCCCTGATATCATAGTTCAACAGTGAAGGCCCCAAAACTTGACGCGCAGCAGAAACAGGAACAGCTGCCTCGGCCAGGGATGAAATCGAAACTGCCTGAATTTCTGCTCCGGGTCTGGCTGCCGTTACAGAACAGATAGCCAGTTTCACAGCATCCCAAATCGCGGCTGAGTCAAGCTGCGCCCATCCGGGTTGTGGACTTTGGAAATCGTATTCACAATAAGCCGAAGCCAGCATCTCGCCCTGAAGTGAGAACAAAGCCACCTTACAGCCAGTCGTGCCGACATCAATCCCAAGCAAATTCATGACTGCGCCTCATGAACAAGCAATGGCTGAATGTTTTTCAAACCAAAATACTCTCCTATCAGCCAACTGGTGCGCTCGTAAACGGCATCCTGGGCAGAAGAAATTTTCGCGGAGGATTGCAACTCGACCTCATAAGCCTGCCGAATTTCGGTACCGATATTTATTTTTGTAATCCCCTTTTGAAAAGATGCCAATACATATTCACGGGGAATACCAGAACCGCCGTGTAGAACCAGCGGCAACCCGGTCGCCAGGAACAAACTCTCCAGATGTTTCAGGTTCAAGCGGGCAGCAATTTTCTTCTGATCTTTATAGCCACTTGAAATGGCTCCATGAATATTCCCAATGGCCACCGAAAGCCAATCGCAGCCAGTTTCAGCTACGAAACGGTGGGCTTCATCTACTTTCGTAAATCCTTCCCCCGATTCAAACAACACATCGTAGGATGGCAGTGGGCCAGCTTCATGGCCCAGGACGGCACCTAGCTCAGCCTCACAGGGGATCCCAGCCTGGTGAGCCAGCTCTGCGACCTGATAAGTAGCGGCGATATTTTCATCCAAGGGCAAACGTGAGCCATCCACCATGACAGAATGATAGCCCAGACCAATCGCCTGTTGAATAATGGCCAGGTAATCAACCCGCTGGTCATCTTCATCGATCACGGGAATATGGTCGAGATGCAGGCGCACATGTTCTGGGGTCTGCCAGCGGTAAAATTCGCGAGCTACCGCATCTGGTCCGCCCGCTTCAAATTTAAACCATTCCAGGCGCGCCGTTTCAATCAAAGCGAAGCTGTTTTGGTCAATCACAGCCCGCACAACCGGTTCGAGCATGGGCAGATAAGGAATATTAAAGGCTGGCAATGCCACGCCGGCTTTGGATGCATTCTGGATGATGACCTTGAGTTCAGGCATGGACTACTCTGCCTGGGGGATGCTGATATCGAAGCCAAGGTACTTTCCCAGGGCCTCTTTTAAGGGGGCAACGTGCTTACCAGGGGTAACGCCGACATGATGGCGATAACCGTTCATGCCCACGTGCAACAACACATCCTGTAACTTATCAATCTCGGCCACCCCGGCCGCACCAAAGAAATTGCCCGGGATGGGGTCCTCAGTGAAACGGCCATCGCCGAGGAAGATCTTGACTTTGCCCGCATCCGTCATCATGCTGCCAAAAGTCAAATCGGTGGGTGCAATGCGCCCGACAACACAGCCGAAGCTATTATTTGGGCCAACAGAATTGGCCAGAATCAGGTGATCCGAAATGTGGCCTTTATCAATCATCAATTCGCGTGGCACTGGCCCACAATGGAATAAGATGCATTTGTCATCTTCATCCTTATAGTTATTGTTCCAGTCCAACACCGTAGCGGGACGGCCAGAAGCGAAAGACAATGCCGCCATCACCACTGCATTATAGATATCCACCTCACAGGCCGCAATCGTGCCAGTATTATTTAGCAACCCCATCAACACACACGGCGAAATACCCAACTGCTGCTGCAGTTCAATCCAACACCGGATGGCAATCGCGTCCATTTGGTTTTCGGCAATCAGTTCATCCAGAACCACGCCCAGGCGGGTGATATTGTTAAGGGCCGCATCCGGAACACCATCCCAGCTAGTATATTCCTTCAAAACTTCCATTTTGGCTTTGTAAGAACTGCTATCCGCAGAAAGAGCCTTGACCCGCGCGATCACTGTGGAAAGATCGAAAGTCTCAACTGTTACCCCCATACGCTGCAAGGCAACTTCATCATAGCGGACCGTTTTGAAAGCCGAGGTGCGGGCACCAATTGCCCCAACCACCAGGTGCCGGAAACCCTTAACCACGCGGCAAACCCGGTCGAAATGGTCGAGATTAGCCTGAAACCGCTCGCTGGTCGGGCTGACAACATGTGGTTTCAGAGCTGTAAATTTCAGGTTGTGCTGGTAGAACACGTCCATGATTGAGAACTTACCGCAAAATGCATCCCGCCGAAGAGTTGGCCCCATGTGATCAAAATCATCGGGATAAGCCTGGACAAAAATAGGAACTCCGGACTCCTTAAGGGCCGCCACGGCTCCATTTTCATCGCCAAAGTTCGGAAGGCTTAATATCACGCCGTCATATTTTCCCTGGTTTTGTCGCAGAAAATTGGCGAAAAGCTGGCCTTCCTGAGGAGTTTCAACCGCGCCGTAGCGGGTGGCTTCTGATTCCAACATGATAACTTCATGCCCCGCCGCTTTGAGCACTCGGGGAAGTTCCTCGCGCGCCTCGGCTTGGAGCGAGGCTGGGAAGAAACCGCGGTTTCCGAAAAAGAGTGCAAATCTGGATTTCTGTGTCATCTTATTCTCCTGAAGAAAGGCCTTTATAAAGGGCAATCGCTTGGTGAAAATAGCAACCAAACACCTGCTAGAATGTCAAAGCAGCTTGACCCCGGCTGCCGAAAATTTCCATCTGTTCGGCCACCACGCTGGCCACTCGGTCTTTCACTTGATTCAACATCAGCGGGTAATCGTTATAGCGCTCGCCAGCGGTACTCATGTAACTGGCAGTAACCTGCATGGCTGCTTCCGACATCCCGGTAAAAAAATTAATCTTGGCAATCCCAAGCGAGATGGCTTTACGAAAATCGGCGGCCGAAATACCCGAACCGCCATGCAAGACCAGTGGAATACCAGTCACATCACGGATCGCGCGTAAGCGCTCGAAATCCAGGTCTGGCTGACCCTTATAGCGGCCATGCGAGTTACCGATTGCCACTGCCAGGGCATCGATCCCGGTTCGCTCCACGAAAGATTTTGCCTGAGAAATATCAGTATATTTAGCAGGGTCAGCCATGCCCACCAGGCCACCACCCTCTTCTCCACCAACGGCGCCCAGTTCCGCTTCCACAGAAACATTCCATGCATGGCACATCCGAACCACTTCACTTGTCTGACGGATATTTTCCTCGATACCCAGATGTGAGCCGTCGAACATGATGGAAGTAAAACCGTTGGACAAGGCTCGTTCAATCGTATTGAACGTCAACCCGTGGTCCAGGTTGAGAACAATCTCAAACCGTTCCCGCCTGGCAATCTCCTTGATCACAGGGACAATATTTTCCATGGTAACAAATGGCAAATGAACTTCAGCAATATTCAAAATCACGGGCGAAGCTGAACGACGAGCTGCCAGTGTAATGGCTTCCAAAAATTCGAGATTGATAACATTAAATGCCCCAACAGCATATCCATTTTGATATGCTTTATCTAACATTGTTTTCAGTGTAACTAGAGCCATTTTGACCTCTCGATAGAATATTTGATAACAATTACGGCAATTAAAACGTTTTAACTACTATAATTGTTATAATAGTTAAAACGTTTTAACTTGTCAAGTGTCTTTTGACACAACTTTATAAACCCGGAGAAACTTTTATGAAAGCCACCATTGAGGATGTTGCTCGGCATGCGGAAGTCTCCACCGGAACGGTCTCCAACGCCCTGACAGGCAAGCGGCCCGTTGCCAAAGCGACACGCCAGCGCATCCTGGAAGCAATGACCGAGTTAGGTTATCGGCCCAATTTAATGGCACGCGGGCTGGTTAATCAGCGCAGTCATGTGTTTTCGATTGTCATTTCTGAGTTACAAGATCTCGGCTTTTATGGATATTCTTCTGCTTTGACTGGTATTCAATTAAAAGCAAATCAATTGGGATATTCACTCATGCTTCATTTTGTCAACGGATCATCGGAGGATGAAATTTTTGCCACTTTGGACCAGATCGGTGCCCGCCAGGCAGACGGCATCATCTGGGCGATCCATGAAATTGAAGGCAATCGGGATTGGGTACGAGATGTTCATCCGGAAAAATATCCCCCGATTATCTTTCTGCACATGCACGGAAACCCAGCCTTGCATGTAGTTTCAATTGACAACCAGGCAGGAGCCTGCCTGGCAGTTTCCCATTTAATCAATCAGGGCTGCCGCAAAGTTGGAATCATCACCGGGCCGGCAGGCTGGTGGGAATCGCAAGCCCGTTTGGCGGGTTGGCAGCAAACTTTGCAACAAGCTGGCCTGGAGACAGACTCATCGCTAATAGTCGAAGGGAATTGGCTGGCAGAGAGTGGTCAAAAAGGCATGGAAACACTATTAAATCAACGACCAGACATCGATGCGGTCTTCGCCTGTAACGATAGCATGGCCCTGGGTGTGATCCATACCGCCCGCCTGCGTGGGCTATCGATCCCCGATGACTTGCTGCTGGTCGGATATGACAATACGCCTGAAACAGCTTCCTATTGGCCGCCTTTGACATCCATACAACAGGGTTTATTACAATCCGGGCAGATAGCGGTTGAAGAACTACATAAAATTATTGAAACCGGGAATAATGAACAAATCATTCCCGGCCAGCATATCATTCAACCTGAACTGATTATTCGGCAAAGTTCAATACGGGTAAGATAACCCAGGCACCATTCGGCGTGGTTTACGTTTTCCATCAGCAATGCTCTTTTCGGAGGCTTTGTCAGTGTGCTTCGGCATGCTATCGAACTGATCTGGCAGGATTTTGGGTTTAGAGGCCGGTAGGATGGGATCGCCTAAAACTGGCGTCCCGTGAGTAAAAACAATTATTTACCCATAAAAATGCGATCATGTTGTTGAAATACAGAACAACATGATCGCATTTTCTGCGGAGGGATGTTTTTTGGATGCACATCCAGATGGTCCAGGGTCAACCCAGAACGGGTACAAATAGCAACTGCCCAGGCTACCAAAAAGTTATAAAAGCCAGCGACCTTGACTGCTTATATTCTCGCCGATCAGTACAACGCCAGCGTATTTTCAAGCACCATTTCGCCAAATTTTACATCGCCTGTCAGTGAGGCTTTTGCCCGGGCTTCTTCGTAACTAGAGCGCCTCGAAACGTAAATATTAAAATCGAGTACATCCATCTGAATCGTGGATATCGAGTCGCCCCCACCTATTTTCCATGAGCCACCGGAAGTGCCCGAGAGCTCGAAAACCACACTTCTCTTGCTGGTTATTTTGGAGAGGACTTTCGCAATATCTCTCATCACCAATGCCACAATGCGGCCATCATGTTCAGCAGTCTGCTCGAATTTGCGCCCGGTAGCGCGACAAATATCAAGACGATGCATCCATGTATCCCGGCTATGGATGACCAACATCAGATGGCGGAGCGAGAGACTCCCGGTAACTTGATGGGGAATGGTCACCAATTTAATCAACTGGAATTGGTGCGCCCATTTCTTGATTGTTACCGGTCCAACCCGGCGTAGTTCGGCGATTAACTCGGCCGAAGATTTTCCCACCCGATCTGCAAGTTGGGTCTCATTGACGGCGTCTTCAGGGAGCTGGCCTCTTTTCGGTATACTCGTGTATTGATGGACCAATTCTTTGTAGCCCGTGCCGCTGGCATAACCGCCTGCCTGATGTGCCAGGATATCACGCACCGACCAGGCGGTGCAGGCGGTGGGTTTGTTCCAGTCCTGCGGATCAAGGCTTTCCAGCAGACTCCAAAAACGCTCCAATTCGATGTGCAGCAGAGCTTCCGATTCGTCCTCGGTAACGTAAGATACTTGTATAGCCTCAAAAATAGTTTGTACTGAAGTTAAAGCAACCATAATTCTCCTATTAATAAAAAGACGATCAATGTTTCGACCAGGCTTTGTCAAGCACTGAAAGTGCCGCAGGGATCAAAGACCCAAAACGTCCAGCCCCTACCGGTAATTGTGGCTCATTTGCCAGGTGGAGGGCAGTCAGACCGTGCATCATAGCAATGAACAAGTCTGCGGTTTGCTCGGGGGAAAGGTCTGTATCAATAACGGTATGCAAACGAACAGATCGTTCGTAGGATTTCTGCAACATCCCAAAGCTGACTTTCAGGCTTTCTTCGGAAGGTTCAAATCCGGGGACTGGTCGCTCAAAGCATAATTGATAAAGATCCGGATTTTCCATAGCAAAGGTCATGTAAGCTTCAAATATACGGCGAAGTTCCACCTGCCAGGATGGCGCCCCCTGACCAGTTTTCTCCAAATACTCGTCGAAAAGTGTAAATCCAAGCCGGAACAGGACGTTGTAAATGTCTTTCTTACTGGAAAAATAATTGTAGAGTGAAGGGGCGCGCATATCCAGGCGTCTGGCAAGTTCCTGCATCGATAAAGCAGCCACGCCATCTTCACGCATGATGATACGGGCAGTATCCAGAATTGTCTGAATCATCAGATCACGGGTACGCTGACGACGTGGTGACATGATAGGGGCAGAAGATGAATTGGTTGGCATGTTTTCCTAATATCATTAGAATATACTAATTATATTAGTTTTTCAATAAAAGTCAAGCCCTGCAAGGTAAGTACCCAGGACTTTCTGATGCAATTACAGTCAAATTTGCATTACCCGGTTTGCATTTCCAAACCGCGAAAAACGCTTGAAAACCTCAGATAACTTAATGCGTTTTGCGTTTCATTTTTCAAGCCCGAGCAAAGATGCGTCTGCCTTAAGCAGACTGAGCGTGTCCAGTGCTTATCGAATATCCAGGAAACCATTCCGGGTAAATATAATTTCAGCACATGATATTCTGTAAGCAGGTGCCAAAATGGTTGCCCATAGTATGCACGTATCAATATTAGGTTGGATTTTTGAGGGGAAAGCAAGAAATCGTGGCGTTTGGTTGACAACGTCTGGAATTATTCATAGAATAGTACATTCACTAAAATATTTAACTTGTAAATATTTTAGTGAATAAAAAGGACAATCAGATGATGACAGGTACAAGCTCCCAGGATCTGACTCGCAATCTTTTCCAACTGTTGAAACAATTTCCCCGCCGGAAATTAAAACCCACGCCAGGCTTGACGCGCAGTGAGCAAGAATTGATCGTGACGCTGGCAATGAACTTGAATGAAAATAAAAAATCGCTAACCGTTTCCGCGATCAGCAACCTGCTTCGAATCACGCCGGCCGGTGTGACTCACCTGCTCAACCCATTGGAAGAAACCGGGTACATCGAACGCCTGGCCGACTCAAATGACCGGCGTATCGTTCGGATTGCGTTGACAGACAAAGGAACGCGTGAGTCGGATGAGCTGATGTTGGAACTCAACCAAAAAGTGGTCGAACTAATCGATCTTTTGGGAGAAGAAGACAGCAAAACCTTTTTTCGGTTGCTGTCGCGAGCCGTTGAGCACTTCTCTGCATAGACAGGAACCCCACCATGAGCAGTCAAAACCAAAATATCATCATCCAAATGCAAGATGTGGTCAAAACCTACGATACGGGCGAGGCCCCATTCACCGCGCTAAAAAATGTCACAATCGACATTCGGCAGGGTGAATTTTTGGGGATTACGGGCAAATCAGGCGCAGGAAAAAGCACACTGATAAATATGATATCCGGGGTGAGCGCAGCAACTTCAGGAAAAATTCTGTTTCATTGGGTGGAGAAAGAAACGAACACGCCATCCGTCCCAATTCACTTACTCGACGAGGATAAACTCGCCCAGTGGCGCGGTGAAAATCTCGGGATCATTTACCAGTCCTTTGAGTTGATGCCCACCATCAGCCTGCTCAAAAATGTCATGCTCCCGCCTGACTTCCTGGGCAGGTACCAGCCACTTTCCACCAAGAAACGCGCGCTTGAACTGCTGGATTTAGTGGAACTGGCCGAGCATGCCTATAAAATCCCGGCGCATATATCTGGCGGGCAGAAGCAGCGCGTGGCAATTGCACGGGCACTGGTCAACGACCCGCACCTGATCATCGCAGACGAGCCGACCGGCAACCTGGATAGCGTCACCGCTGAGACCATCCTGCAAATTTTCGAAAAACTGGTAGCCCAGGGTAAAACCATTGTCATGGTAACGCACGATGAGAGTTTCTCGCCGCGCTTCAGCCGCCGTTTTCAAATTGTAGATGGAGTCGTGAGTGAAGCGAGCGGGGAAGTGAAAACGGCACGCCGCGAACATGTGCACATCATCACCGAGCACCGGCCTAAGCATCAGGATGGCGAAATGCCCGCTGTCATTTTGCGTAACGTGGATAGGATCTATGAAAACGCGGCGGGTAAATTTCGGGCCTTGAAAAACATCGACCTGCAACTCAGCGCAGGGCAGTTCATCTCCATTGTGGGTAAGTCGGGCTGTGGAAAATCGACCCTGCTAAACATGATCACGGGCATCGACCATCCGACCTCCGGCGATGTGATGATCGGTGGCGAGGATATCTACAGCATGAGTGAGAGCGAACGCGCTCTGTGGCGCGGCAAAAATATAGGCGTGGTCTTCCAGTTTTTCCAACTGCTGCCCACACTAACTCTGCTAGAAAACACGATGCTCCCAATGGATTATTGCAACAAGTATCCATTCAACGAACGCCCTGAACGGGCGCTGGAATTGCTAAAAATGGTTGGGTTGGAGGAACAGGCATACAAACTTCCGACCGCCGTCTCCAGCGGACAGCAACAATGTGCAGCTATCGCGCGCGCCCTGGCCACCGACCCGAACATCATTTTGGCCGATGAACCTACCGGCAATCTCGACTCGCGCTCGGCAGAGACAGTTTTGCAACTCTTTGAGCGTCTCGCTCAACAGGGTAAGACGATCCTGATTGTGACGCACGACCCATCCATCACCCTGCGCACTGACCAGACCATCATCCTCTCCGATGGTGAGATCATTGACCCAATCGTGGCCCGTGCTTTGCCGTACTTAAGCCACCCGCAGATGCTCGCAGCGACCAAACAAGCCGAAAAGCTGCAGGTGGCTGCGGGGCAGGTGATCCTTAAACAGGGAGAAGCCGTCGAGTACTTCTTCATCATCATTAACGGTGAGGTGGACATCATCATGGGAACAAAATTCCATAAAGATGTGAAACTGACAAGTTTGGGGCCGGGGCAGTTCTTTGGCGAGGTTGAACTGATGCAGAACGGGCAGGCTGTGGCGCATGTCCATGCATCTGAGGATGGCGCGGAGTTGGCGCTGATCCCTAAAGCCCTGTTTTTGGAGTTGATCGATGGCTCGCCATTAACCCGGCGCGCCATCCAGGATGTGGCATCCACTCGGCTGGCAGAAAACCGCAGAAGGAAAACTAACCGATGAACACCGAAATCAAACCGGATTTCCTAAAACCACGCTGGAGCAAGGTTTTCACCGACCTGTGGGATGATAAAACCCGCACCGGGCTGGTAGTGGCTTCAATTGCTGCAGGCGTTTTTGCGGTCGGGATGATCATCAGCGCCTATATGATCATGCGCGAAGATATTGACCGCAGCTATGCGGCGGTCAATCCACCCAACATCGAAGTTCAGACAGATCCATTCGACCAGGATTTAGTGTCGTCTATCAAAAATGTGCCCGGCGTAAAAGATGTGGAAGGTCGTTTCATCATTGGTATTCGAGCGCGGCGCGGCGCAGAAGATTGGATGAACATGACGCTGGTGGGGCTGGACGACTTGAATGGCAATATCAATCTCCGCACGCCAGTTGAAGGCCTGGGTCTGGCCGAAAAAGACGAAGCTGTGATTAGCCAGGATGTGATGCACATCAGCGGCCTGCATGCAGGCGATCGAATCGAGATTGAACTACCTGATGGCTCAAACCACATCCTGACCATCGCTGGGCTGGTAGCCGACCAGACCACATCCAAACCCGACCCGGCAGCAAACAACCTGGTGTTTGTGACCCTCAAAACGCTGCGCTCCTTAGGGCTGGATGGCACTTTTAACCTGCTTTATCTCACCGTGAAGGATGGCGGCGATAGCGAATTCATCGCCAACGTGGCCGCCAATGTCAAGGAAAAAGTGGAGGCTAGTGACCGAACGGCGTACCGTGTGGATCAACACCTTTCGAGCGAACACCCGATGACCGACATCACCCTGATCATTATTGGGGTGCTGGCAGTGCTGGGCGGGCTGATCACCATTTTGAGCAGTTCGCTGATCGTAAATACGCTCAACGCTCTGCTGGCCCAGCAGTTGCGCCAAATTGGCGTGATGAAACTGATCGGCGCACGCAGCCGCCAGATTTTGGGGATGTACCTGGTTTTGGTTATCGCGTATGGCGTCATCGCGCTGGTTATCGCTATCCCACTCGGCGCGATTGGGGGCTACGGACTGGCCTGGTTCATGGCTTATTTGCTGGGTGCGGTGCTTCAGGGCTTTCGCTTTGTACCCGTGGCAGTCCTTGCCCAAACACTGATCGCCCTTCTGATCCCGTTGGGTGCGGGCTTTGTCCCCGTCAATAATAGCGCAAAAACCAGCGTACTGGAAGCCATCAGCAACTACCGTCCTGGCGGTGAAACAGCCGCCAACACCAAAAACCGTTTTTCACGATGGATTGGTTGGATCTCCCGCCCAATCCTGCTCTCGTTTCGAAATACATTCCGCAAGCGAGGGCGCTTACTCCTGACCATTTTCACGCTAACCGTTGCCGGGGCCGTTTTCATCGCTGTTTTCAATGTGCGCGACTCGTTGACCAGCGTGATGGAAAATCTCCTACAACACTACATGGGCGATGTGACCGTCAACTTCAGCCAGCCCTACCGTGTCGATAAGATCCGGCAAACCTTGCTCCAAATACCCGGCGTGGAAGGCGTCGAGGGCTGGTCGGCCACATCGGGAGAAATCTGGGACAAGCACGACAAACTCGTCAGCAATCTATCCATCGTCGCCCCGCCGCAGGATTCCAAACTACTCAACCTGAGATTGGTCGCGGGCCGCTGGCTTTCACCGGGTGAAAAACAAGCCATTGTGGTCTCTGACAGCCTTTACCTGATCTACCCCGATTTAAAACCCGGAGACCAACTTATCATCAAACTCCCCGGTCAGCGCAAAGAATCCTGGACAGTGGTCGGCGTCTTTCCCTTCTTGGCGATGTTTGGCGACCCGATGGCCTATGCTAATTTTGAATATGTTGCCGAAAAAAACCATCTGGCTAACAGGACAATCTCGTATCGTATCATCACCCGTTTACACGACCCTACATCCAATCTGGAACTTACCCGGAGCGTTGAATCTTATCTCACCCAACGAAATTTCGCCTTGCAAAGTGTCGAATCCGGCTCTGCACTGCGCCAAAAGGCGAGCATCGCAATTAACGTCGTGATAATTTTCCTACTCATCATGGCCATCCTGACCGCATTTGTCGGCAGTATGGGCCTGACAGGCGCCATGAGCATCAACGTGCTCGAGCGCACCCGCGAAATTGGTGTTATGCGCACCATCGGTGCAGTAGACAAAGTCATCATGCAATCCGTCATCATCGAGGGACTGGTGATTGGCCTGATCACCTGGGTTCTGGCGATTGGCGTGTCTTTCCCAATCGGTTACACCCTGCTGGGAATCATCAGCAAAGCGCTGGGGACACCCATGGACCTGACCTTTACCCCGCTGGGAATTTTGCTCTGGCTGGGTGTTGTGATTGCGCTGTCTGTTTTCGCCAGCATCATGCCTGCACGCAATGCAGCCAAGTTGACGATTAATGAAGTACTGGCCTACGAATAATTTTATATTTGTAGCCCCAAGACGCAGCTGCGCAAACCGTTGGCATAGATATTATGCGAAATTATGACCCCAAACAGAGTTCGGCCCGCCTGGTACCACAGTCTGCCACATCAAAAAGAGAAAAAGATAAAAAACGAAGTTTGCTAGCATGATAATGGCAGCCGAAGCTCTCAACCTGGTCGGGATATGACCAGACGGAACATAACCTGTCAGAAAGCTCGGTTCGGAACCGTAGCTTGGGCAAGCTAGCGATCAGCAGTGACAACATATCTTTACTATATGGTCACCAGCTTGGCGAACCAAAACTGAGGTAATGGATCTCAAGACTCACTGGACAGGATCGTGTGGCTGGATTGAAATCGGCAATGGCGATAACACCCGTTCCTTTATGCGCGTTTTGGACAAAGGCGGAAACGTGTAGGAGAGCAGAGCAAAATACAAATCGCTGGCCAAGACCCTGCAAGAACTGGAAAAGGCACTTGCCATTTGCCACGAAAGGCTGCCGGATTGCGATGTGGTATTCGCTTGGATTTTCAGACTATTACGAAATTGTTTTGAAACCATTATTACTGACCAGATGCAATCCCGTGCAGCCGACGAGGTTCGAGCTCGTAAATTTGTAAAACTCGGTCACAAGTGCTTTTTCAGGTATTCCCCCACAATTTCACAACATTTCATCCCTGACCAATCAAGAAACACGGCTTTAGGTGGCATATTTTTGATTATCCAGGCCCTGGTTCCGTTACTTTTCCTATCGTTGTCTCAATTCCCCTATCGGTACCCATAGTAAAGCAGGCCAGCTGGCTGGTCACCTTCATTATTTGAATCAAACTGGAGTCATTCTGTGCTGGAAAAGGATGCGCTATTTCCTTTTCAGATATCCAAACGCCGCCGAAAGTACTTCCTCCACCATCTGGTCACGCAAGGCTGGATCAACCATTTTGCCGCTGTGGAACAGGATGTAAGGCATATTCACCATCCCCAGCACAGTCCCCGCCGCCAGGAATGGATTGCGCGGTGCGAACACGCCCGATTCCATGCCCTTTTGCAGCAAAGCTGCCAACTGCCCCACCGTCGTCTGCATCCGCTGACGACTCTCTTCCGGGCTTTCGCCGCCAACTTCCGGCATGACCCAGGCCATGCGATACAGGTTGGGGTTTTCGCGCGCGAAAGTGATAAAAAAACGCAGCAGGTCATCCACCACCCTGAGGAGGTCTTCCGTTACGGCGCGTTGATCAAAAAGCTGCTGCTGTACCTGCCATTTTTCCATTTCGCGCTGGCTCAGGGCGCGCAGAATGGCCGCCTGGTTCTCAAAATAGGTATAGAGCGACATGTGCGCCACACCCATCCGCTCGGCGATGGCCCGGCTGGTGATGGCTTCCGGGCCGGATTCCTGCAAAATGGCCAGCGCTGTGTCGAGAATTTGCGCTCGCATGGTTTCTAATTGGATGGTGGTCTTTTTCGGGCGTGGCATGGGGTCAAAATCCTTTCAGAATTGATTTGCAAAACCTTGACATATTTATTATACCACGTATAATTTATACAGTGTACAATAAATAACCAGGGAGTGTTCGCGTGAAAAGATTTCTGAAATTTCTGGCAATTGTGCTGGGTGGTGCCATTCTGCTGCTGGCGGCCTTCGTCTGGATGTATGCCCCCCTCCGTGCCAGGAACCTGATGGCACAGTATGAGCAATTCCGGGCGGAACACCAATCCGAGCATGACGCCATTGATGCCCAATTCAACCAGCACGATACGGTGGTGAACGGACTGAAATGGCACTATGTAGAACAGGGTAACCCAAACGGCCCGGTCATCCTATTCCTGCACGGTCTGCCCGAAGGTTGGTACTCATGGCGATATGTTCTGCCGCTGGTGGACCAAAACTACCGTCTGATCGCGATTGACATGAAAGGCTATGGCCGTTCGGACATGCAGGATGAGAATTACGACTGGCATGTTGTTGCCAGACAAACCGTAGAACTGATGGACAGCCTGGGCGTTGATAAGTTTTATGTCGTTTCCCACGACTGGGGTACCATCATCGGCAGCGTGATGGTCGGCGACCACCCCGAACGCATTCTGGGCTATGTGCGTATGGAAGCGGATCTGATCATGAAAGGCAATGGCAGCACGCCGCCAATGTCGGTCTACCTGACCAAACCACAATGGCTGCTCTTCCAGAATAACTGGATTGCCTCGTACCTGTATCAGGATGCAGGCTGGTTTATCGGCGCCATCTACCCGGCGCGCATGAAAACCTCTTTTCAACAGGCTGACCGCGATTACCTGACTTACGAGTATTCCCGGCCCGGTGTGGCGGCGATGAATCCAAAATATTTTCTGACAAAAAACTGGGATCTGTACAGCGCCATCGGCAAAATCTGCAAAAACGATTTTCCATTCCCTGTGCTGCAACTTCAAGCGGATAGTGACCCGGCCCAACTCCCTGAAATTTTCGCCAATGCGTCCAGCGAATGCCCGCATGTGACGATCGAATGGGTGACGAACGCCAGCCACTTTGATAACTTCGACCAGCCGCAGCAGGTGGCGGATGCCATCAATCGCTTTGTCCATGCTCAAGAAGGAAAATAATATGAAAACCATCTTTTCTCGCCTATCTCTGATAACGAGAAACAACAAAAAATCTCAAATCCTGTTGATCGGAAGTGTCATCGTCATCGCCCTGGCGGTGGTCGTAGGACAGTTTTTCACACCCAAGGGAACGATTACTGCCGAGTGTGTTACGCGGGCACAGAAAAAGGAAAGTGATACCCATGTGGGATTCGAACTGATTGATCTCCAACAGAAGCAGGTCTGGGCCACGACTGACTTTACGACAGATGAATTTACCAACTTTCAACTCCCAATCACCTGGCGGCTGGGTTGGATGAAAAACCAACCGCGTGCAGTTTCTTTCGATCAGAGCGAGTTCATCAAATCACCCGGGTGTCAGAACTCTGGCGAATACACCTATAAAAGCATGTTCGCCCGGGAATGGTTGCAAGTTACCCGGCTCATTTCCTTTAATCAGAAACTAGATGACTCAGGGTTACTCATGAGTACCACCCTCGAGAAGTATCATGTTGTATCGTTTCGTGCCGGGAAAAGTATCTATATTCTGCAAAGCCCAGATGGGCTGAAATATGTCCAGATCAGCCGTGATGCAACTCGTACGGTAGACGCCGCGACTTTACCATCCGGCTGGACACTTTTGCCGCCCTATCCATTGACCAAAGATCTGACCTTTGAACTGTCCGGCATTGTTCAAGTAATCCGCACCGATAATCAAGATTCCTATCAGGGGCCTATCCCAGCCAGTTTGGACTTGGAAAGTTACACTTCAGGAGGTAATTAATGATAAATATTTTTGAAACCCTGCTGCCCGCTAAAATCGACAATGTCATCCGTGGGACAAAAATCCCATTCTACATTTTCGCCCTATACGCCATCGTCAGCACTGTGCGGAGTTTGATTCACCTGCTCTCGCCCGACGGCGGCGCGGGAACCATCGCCGGGATGGATCTCTCAGTGGCAGGCGCAGATGGTATTATCTTTGCCTTTGCGCTGTGGGGCAGCTCACAGCTGCTGTTTGCCATCCTGCAACTACTAGTGGTCATCCGCTACCGGTCACTGGTTCCGTTCATGTGGCTGATGCTGGCGCTGGAAGTCCTTCTGCGTGAATTGGTCGGGGCGATGAAACCTGTCACCTTTGCGCATACGCCACCCGGAGCGATCAGCAACCAAGTCATGCTGCCGCTGGCCGCGCTTATGTTGGTCTGGTCGTTGTGGAGCGCGTACCGGCAAGCCAAAAAAGTGCAAAATTGAAAATACGGAGAGAAAAATGAAAGAAAAAATGAAGGATATCTTCTGGCTGCCAGCCAATGTCTTGTTTTTTATCGGCATGTTGGATGTGCTTCGCGGATTT
Source organism: Chloroflexota bacterium (assembly GCA_026390035.1). GTDB lineage: Bacteria > Chloroflexota > Anaerolineae > Anaerolineales > Villigracilaceae > UBA5195. The sequence goes on along the minus strand of JAPLGT010000169.1, from coordinate 1,628 downwards.
ATGCACACTTTCCTGTTAACCTGGTCGGCCACCAATATCGCCCAATTGGAGATCGCAAACGGATCAAGTGATCAGGTCTTCCTACTCGGCGTATTCGGGATTTCCAATTTCCTGACGGGGTTCATCTATTTTCTGATCAGCAGGAAGGCCAGGGAATTATCCCCGTATGTGCTCATTATGATTCCGCTGACCTACCTCCTGGGATTGATCGGGATTTGGTCAGGTAATGTGCATGGGCAGGCAGCTTTTGAAGGCAAATATTTCATGTTGGCCTATTTCAGCGTCTGTATCATCACGTTCATTGTTTTTCAATTTCAGAAAAAGACCCAATCCAACTTATAAATACAAAGAAGAGTATCCAAATGTCAACAGGCTACATCGTCATCTCCGTTATCTTTGTTCTGCTCTATCTTGCTTTTTTGTTCTGGTACGGAGGCCGGGGCAAACCACTATCCCAAGCGGAGGTGGAAAACCTGCTTACCGAGATGAAACATCGGGCTGGGAAGCAGGCCCAAACTGAAGAGTCCCCCATCTTCGACCAATTCCGCGAACTGGCAAAAAGTGACGACGGACAAGAATACTACATGGCCAACCTGCTCAAGTTCCGCCAAAAGGCGCTCTACCCGGCAGGGAATTCTTTTGGGGATGACCCGATGGCTGCCAATGACCGCTACAACCGGGCCATTGTCCCGCTGTTGCTCAAACATGGCGGGCACCCGGTTTTCCTCGGCCAGGTTCAGGGACGCTTCCTCCACCCGGATGGCGCGGATGATTGGGATCAGGTTGGTATCGTACGCTATCGCAGCCGCCGGGATATGTTTAAAATGGCAATCGAAATCGCTGGGCTGGGAGTCGACCTACACAAATGGGCCGCGTTGGAGAAAACCCAGGTTTTCCCGGTCAGACCTTTGATTAGTCTGGCTTTCGTCAGGATAACTGTCGCAGTTATCCTGACCATGATTGTACTGATTGCATCCATCCTTGGGCCTTTGGTCAGCTTTGGTTTATTTTGACGGCAGATCGACTGACTGTGGAGCGATTTATATGTAACAGAATATTTGCTGGATAGCAACAGGCCTTACGATGCAGCTTGCTTCCACGCACAACAGGCTATTGAAAAAACGCTTAAAGCCTTGTTGGCTATAGGTGGTCAACCTATTCCACGGACTCACGACTTGGACGAACTTCAGTGCACCTGTAACCTGGTCCAGCCAATCCCGGGACTTAAATTACTGGGCTTATCTGAAGCCACTGATTATGCTGTTCAACTGCGCTACGATATCGAATTTTGGCCAGAAAAAGAAACCACAATCCAAGCCCATGCCCTGGCGCAGCAAGTGGTAGCGAACATGACCATTGCGATCGAGTAACAACCAAACAGACGACAGATCCCAGAATCAAAACCTGAGAGGCTGGTTTTATCCAGCCTCTCAGGTTTTTAACATCCAGCCTTATTGTGACTCCAAAGGGGATACGTATCAATTATGTAATGGATTTTTGAGAGAGTCGCTTTGGCCAGAACATCCTCAAAAAGAGAAATCAAGAATTTTTCGTCATTTTTCCTTTATCTGCGGCAGCGGCATTTGCACGGGCATCAGCCCGATCGCGGGCCATCTCTTCGACAGAGC
>JAPLGT010000196.1:0-3657 GCA_026390035.1 Chloroflexota bacterium | reverse complement strand
GGTGCGCCTTTGTGATAAAATCGATAACAGTTGTCTGCTTGATAGCAGCGGGCGGCCCAGCCTATGATCGATTATGCATCCAAAGCTTCCATCGGATTATTAAAAAATATCCCGGGCGGGACTTTCCGCATGGGCAGTCGTTTTCACTCGCGTGAGCAGCCCGCACGCGCCGTTTTTGTCCCCGAATTCCAAATCACACATGTTCCGGTCACAGTCAGCCAGTATGCCGTTTTCATCGAAAGCGGTGCGCAGGCTGAAAGGCGTTGGTGGAGCCCGGCGGGTTGGGATTGGTTGAACGGCGCATCGGATGGTTGGGGACGCGAGAATCGTCACGAACCGGACGGTTGGGATGCCCAGCGGGCGCGCGAATTTCACCCGTTGGTGGGTGTCTGCGCTTATGAAGCCGAGGCTTACTGTGCCTGGCTTTCGGCTCAAAAGAATAAGGCCTTACGCCTGCCGACTGAGGCCGAGTGGGAATATGCGGCGCGCGGCGTGGATGGCCGGCCTTTTCCGTGGGGCGAGGCTTTTGAGAGTGGCCTGGCGAATACCGCCGAGAAGAATGTCTCTGATACGCTCGATGCGGGCAGCCTGCCCGGCGACACCAGTCCGTTTGGCGTGCTGGATATGTGCGGCAACGTCCAGCAGTGGACTTGCAGCTCGTATGCTGCGCTGCCCAGCGAGCCTTTGCCGCCTGGACCTGTGTTGGTGGCGCGCGGCGGTTCATTTAATGATACGGTTTTTGGCGCGCGCACATCGTATCGCCATGTTTACCCGGCCGGTTACTTTTTTCCGTTCCTGGGGTTCCGCATGGCGCTCGGGTCTGGATAGGTGTTTACTGGCAAGGCATGATTAAATTCCTGGGTAACTTCGTGTATTTATTCGAGAGGTGTTGAGATGACGTATTCCGAAAAACCAAAAATTCCCTGGGGGGCCGTGGTGGTTGTGGCGGCTGTGTTGATCTTTGGCTGTATCATTGCCGGGGCTTTGACCTTGCCGCGCCTGCTGCAGTCTGCGACGGGTGCCACGCAAGACCCGGCTACGGCGCTGCCCGGCACGACTTCTGCCCCGTCGGTGGCCACAGCGGATGCGCCGGCTGGCTCCGTCAGCTTTGAGATTTCATCGGCCAACACCAAGGAAGATTGGATGAACGCGGTGGTGGCGCAGTTCAACCAGGAACAGCACAAACTGCCCAGCGGCGAAGTCATCAATGTCAGCGTCACGCATGTCACCTCGGGCGGTTCGCAAAAAGCCATCCTGGATGGCAAAAGCACGCCTGTGGTCTGGAGCCCCGGTGACCAATCCTGGGTGGATGGCGCCAACCAGGTCTGGCGTGACCGCAATAGCAAGCTGCTGGTTTCCGAAAGCTGCCCGCCCAGCGTGCTGGCGCCGATTGGGTTTGCGATGTGGCGCCCGATGGCCGAAGCACTCGGTTGGCCGGATAAGCCGATCAGTTGGGATGATATCGTCAAATTGTCGGCTGATCCGCAAGGCTGGAAGAGTTACGGGCATCCCGAATGGGGTCAGTTCAAATTTGGGCATACCCACCCCGATTTTGCCAATACCGGTCTGCTCAGCCTGGCAACCCTGGCTTATTCGACCGTCGGACAGACCAGCGGGATCACAGCTGAGCAGGTCTATTCTGAGCAGGTGGTGGCGGCCTTCCGGGGTGTTGAACAGAACACCTACCATTATGGCATGCAGAGCCGCCCGCTGATGCAGCTTCTGGCGCAGCGTGGGCCAGATTACCTGCACGCGGTGACTACCAGCGAGGCGGATGTGCTCAAGACCAACAAGGATTTCGCTGATATTTTGCGTTATCAGTTGGTGTTTATATTCCCGTCGAAAGGTACCTACTGGACCGAACAGCCCTACTGCATCCTGGATGGCGAGTGGGTGAGCGCGCCGCAAAAAGAGGCGGCCAAAATCTTCCGGGATTATCTGTTGGCACGCCCGCAGCAGGAGCTGGCTATTAATTATTATCTGCGCCCGGTGGATGAGAGCATTGCCCTGCACGCGCCCATCAGCCTGGATAGCGGCACCGATCCGCGCGTCACTCGCGCGACTGTCCCGGCCCTGCAAAGCCCATCCGCGGATGTGGCGGCGGCGGTCAAGGATGTCTTTCATCAAACCAAGAAGAAGGCCAGCATCATCATGCTCCTGGATACTTCTGGCAGCATGGAAGGTGAAAAGATCCGCAATGCGGTGGCCAGTTCGGTCAACTTTGTCAAGCGGCTCGATCCTAACGACGAGATATTTGTGCTCGGCTTCGGCGGTAGTGCCGGGGTGGTGGACCTGGGTGGTGGGGTGGCCGGGGATGTTTCAGAGACCCTGGCCAAAAGCCTGAACGGTTTGTATGCCAGTGGTAAAACCCCGCTGTATGACTCGGTCTGTGCGGCGATGGAAAAAATCACCCAGACCCAGAGCGATCATAAAGATAAAAACGAGAAGCGCCTGTATGGTATCGTGCTGCTCTCGGATGGGGTCGATACTTCCAGCACAAATTCTCAGAACCAGATGTTTAACTGTCTTCCAACCGGCGAGATTGTGGATGGCACCAAGGTCTTTACGATTGCGTATGGCACGGATGCAGATACTGATTTAATGCTGCGGATTGCGAACCGCACGAATGGCAAGACTTTCACCGGCGACCCGGCCAGCATTGAGGCGATCTATAACGCCATTTCGGCGGAGCAGTAAGCATGCCAGAGACGCGTCCCTGGTGGTTTTTGTTGGACATGTATGCCTGGGTGGTGCTCGGCATGAGCATCGTCACGGCAGTGATCATCGATCAGTGGTGGATTGTACTGCTGGGTCTGATCGGCTACCTGCTGGCCCTGCTGTTGGACCTGCTGGGGGGCCGTTCGTTGGGGCGCACGGGTGCGATGCGTTTGGCGCAGGCCGAGCAGGAGAACCGCGAACTGAAAGCCGAGCAGGCGCGCCTGTTGGGTGCCATCCAGGAGCGCGACCAGAAAATCGCGGGTCTGCCAGCCAGTCTAACGATCCCAGATCAGACGGGTGCTCCAGCCCTTGACCCGCAGGCTGGTCAAGCGGAAAAATAGAAGTAAATATGCCAAGCAACTCTGCGTGGCCGGCGCCGGCATCATAGGGCCCAGCGTGTTGCTGCGATGGCTGCAGTCTCAGGGTAGGGCGCGACCCGGGTGCTGACCAGCTTCGCCCGGCTGCGTTGCCGGGTAAAAGCGTGGCTGGGTCGAATATGCCCAGATGAATGAGAATTATTTTTTGTGCTGATTTTGCGGAAAAACTTCCGCAAAATCAGCACTTGCGTGGCAGTACCTGGGTGGGGAAAAGCAGCTGTGAGTAAAGATATTTCTGGTGTGTTTGTTAAGCCTGCTCGAGCAGGGCGATGAGGTTGGGTATCTGCCCAAATTCGCTGACGGCCTGGAAGCCGGGTGTACCCATGGGCGGTGTGTCGGCTTGCTCGTGCTGCCAGGTGCTGCCGTATGGAATGTGCACGGCGCTGCCGCCGAGCTGCAGCACCGGCAGGATATCGGAACGCAGCGAATTGCCGACCATCAGAAAGCGCTCGGCAGGGATGGAAAGCTTCTTCAGGAATTGCGCATAGGCAGCGGGTGTCTTGTGACTGACAATTTCGACATCCTGAAAATATTGACCCAGTCCTGAACGTTCAATTTTGCG
>JAPLGT010000175.1:0-77861 GCA_026390035.1 Chloroflexota bacterium | reverse complement strand
CCATTCCAACTACAGCCCAGCCATCCAGTGGGATGTTTGAACAGATTTACCGCCAGCTGGCTGATACAAGCAAGAATATTTTCTCCATCCATATCTCATCCGGGCTGAGCGGAACGATCAATTCGGCGCAGGTGGGTGGCGAACAAGCCAAGGACCAGGCCGAGGTCAGTTTCTGGGATACGATGACGCTTTCAGGCGGAGAACGCTTCCAGGTAATGGCAGCAGCGCTGGCTGACAGGGCCGGCTGGACCATGGAGAAAATCCAGGAGCGTTTGACCGACATTCGGGCCAATACGGAAGTCATCTACACGCTGGAAACCCTGGAATACCTGGCCCGCGGCGGGCGCATTGGGCGCGTACAGGCCCTGATGGGCTCACTACTCAAGCTCAAACCGGTCATCAACGTCTCGCACATCGATGGCAAGTACAGCACTGTCACCAAAGCCCGCACCATCCCGGCCGCCCTTGAGGCCCTCACCGATAATCTACTGAGTATTTACAACAAAACCCCTGTTTGGGTGACTGTTCTGCACGGGCGATTCCAACATGGCGCGGAGATGCTCGCAGAAATGGCGGAAGAACGTCTGAATGTGGCCAAACTGGAGATCAACCGTATCTCCCCCGTCCTGGGCGTGCATACCGGCCCAGGCATCGTCGGCGCGGCCGTGGTACCTATGAAGTTAATGGAAGATCTACTCTAGCCTCTGTTTTGGCTTAGCAAAAATTAAAAGAAACACGAAGAGTAAAAAGGCACACCCCAATTTTTTCATCACTCACTTTTGAGCAAATATGATGAAGATCCGGGGTGTGTTTCTTTAAATTATGGTTTTCGGTGAACGAAAAGATAAGCTTTGGCCAGCAAGCCAAGCAGCCACAGCAAAGCCTGGCATCATCTTTTATTTTATGCGCCTGAACTTTAAGCCCGGTGCAAGGTTACCAGCGTAACATCATCATCCTGCGCGGCAAGTTCTCGAAAATCAAGCAGAGATCTGATCAGCCCATCACAGGTTTCCTGGGCTGAGCGGGCGCTCAGCGCCGAAAGACCCGCGGCAATACGCTCACGCCCAAACTCTTCGCCCTGCGAGTTGCGGCAGTCACACATCCCATCGGTAAATAGTAACAACGTGCCACCTGCCGGAATGTTGATGGACTGTTCATCCAACGGGATTTCAGAAAACAGACCAATCGGCAGGCTTTCTTTCCGAGCCAGTTCAAGCACCTCGCCCGCAGCCGAAACCAGCAAGGGCAGTTCGTGCCCAGCCCGGGCATAATGAAAAACAGCACTGCGCAGATCATAAATGCCATAAGTTACAGTTACAAACAAATCGCCCTGGTCAAGCCGGGTTAGATAGGTATTGACGCTGCGCAGCACTTCACCAGGGCCAGCCCCGCGCAGGCTCTCAGCCGTCAGCAGGGCATGCGCGCGAGCCATGAAAATAGCTGAGGGCACACCTTTATCCGCCACATCACCAATCAAGACCCCAATCCGATCCGTATCAATCTGGAAAACATCATACAGATCGCCGCCCACGCTGCGGGCAGGATCCATGTGACCGCCGAAATCCACGCCAGGAACAACCGGCAATACACGCGGCAAGATCGAGATCTGGATCTCAGCCGCCAACTGAAGCTCCTTCTCCAATTTCTCCTTTTCGATGACCTGCGCATGCGCCGCTTTCAACTCGTCATAAGCCGTCTGCAATTGATGATTTTTCTCGCGCAACTCATGGAAAGCAGCGTTGTCAGAATTCCGCAGACGATTACTGATCACTTTGACCATGGCATAGGCCACATTTGGCTGGCGGTTTAGCAGCTCGTCAAAATCCTCGCGCGTCATGACCAACAGCTGCGACTTTGATCGGGTGCGAATACTTGCCGAGCGTTTGCCTCCAGGGATCACGAGGCTCATCTCACCTGAATATTCCCCTGGCCCAAGCGTGGCTAGTAATTTTTCATCTGGCGTGTCAATCCCCATGATCACATCCACGTCACCGCTGACAACGATGTAAAAACTTTCGCCAACCTCATTTTCGCGAAAAATGATCGTATCCGCATCCAATGTCACATGGTTCAGGGTATAGGCAAGGTACTTCAATTCGCCGCGCGGCAATTCGCTGAAAAGCGGCAGCTCGTGCAGCAGTGTAATCAGGTCTTCACGTTTCAACGGGGTGGTATTTGGGGATATTTCCAAGGCCACAGGCCAACTCCTTTTCGATTATCCGGGGCAGCTGAGCCAGGATTTATAGATCCCTGGCCATGTTGACATTGGTTTCGACAAAACCACTTTTCTTGTAAAGCTCACGGGCGGCCAGGTTATTCCCGAAAACGTGCAGTTCAAGCTTTTTGAAACCCCGAGCCCTGGCTTGGTGCTCCAAGGCAGCTAAAGCCTGGCTGGCATAACCGCGCCGCCGGAAGGCTGAGTAAATTTCAAAATCAAAAATAAAAGCCACTTCAGGATATTTTTCCACACGGGCATACCACAAGAAGCCCACTGTTTCATTATTTTCGTTGATCAAGTTAAAAAGAAAATTACCGGCGGTCTGAAGACCCTCAGGCAGCAAACGCGCATAATCCTTGCGCGAAAGCTCAAGCGCTTCCGTTTCCGTCCAATTGCCCGCCATTACCTTTTCGGCAGCATATTCAGGGATCATTTTTTCAAGATAAGCCTGGTAATCAACTTCAGACATGGGCACAAGACTGATCATCACTGCAACTCCTGGGTCAGGTCCTTGGCAAAGAAAATGCTGGTATCCTGGAAACCATTCTCACGATAAAGTCGAACATCTTCATCCTTATGCGTAAAGATTTGAAGTTCCACCCGCTCCACCCCCAGACTGCGAGCCTCATCATCAAACAACGCCAGGGCCTGGGCTTCGTAACCCTTATGCCGCTCTTCCGGAAATACAAAAAACTCGATTAGAAAAGCTGTCTTTCGCGTTCGCGTAGGATCCACGAAATACCAGAGCATGCCAATCTTGTGACCCTGCTCGTCGATGATAGTATGCAGATATGCATTCGGGGTCTGCGGGCCATCCGGAAGCATCTGTTGAAATTCTGAGCGTGCCCGTCCAGCAGCTTCTGTGGATGTCCAGTTTCCGGCGCGCATCTGGTCATAAGCATACTCGGGAATGGATTTACGAATAAATGCGGCGAAATCTTCATCTGACATAGGGGTAAAAGTAATCATCAGCCTATCCTTTCCTTTCAAAACACCTGAAATTGTTACAGCTCGATCACTTCCTTGCCGGCCAGCTTATCGGTCATGCGCCGGGTAACGATCTCCAGCGCGCTTTTCTGACTGACAAAATCCAAACTATCGGTGCGAATCGTCAGGACTGGGCACAGATCAAAAGACTGCAGCCAGTCATCGTAAAATGAATCAAGCAGGCTCAGGTATTCAATGCTGATACCTGTCTCAATACCGCGCGCGCGGAGACGAATGCGCTCCATCAATACTTCAACGGGCGCTTTCAAGTAAACCAGCAGGTGTGGAGCTGGCAGGCTGTTAACCACCACGTCGAATATCCGGCGATAAGTCATATAATCGCGCTCAGACAGATTGCCCATGTGGTGCAAAGCACGCGCGAAAATATAGGCATCCTCATAGATGGAGCGGTCCAGGATGGCTGAACGGCTAGCCTGTGCAATCTGCATATATTGGTCAGCACGATGACCAAGAAAATAGACCTGCAGATGAAAAGACCAGGTTTTCATATCCGCATAGAAATTGGGCAAATAGGGATTGTCAGAAACAGATTCGTAGCCCGTCAACCAGCCCATGCGGGCCCCAATGCGTTCAGTCAGAGAAGTCTTGCCAACACCAATATTCCCGGCAACAACAATAATCTTTTTTGTCATAAGTAATTTTCAATCCAGAGCATTACACGCGGGCTTGTTGCGCTACATACCCTGAAATCCTTTTTGCGGGTGTCTCCATGGTTTAATTTATGTTCTTGTCCAGTGTACGGGAATTCTACTCGAAAGACAAGCCTATCATGTGGCGAATTCCCAGCGTACTGAGCATACGCCACAAGACTGCGTCTGTGGAGAAACCCGCTGGTTTTCATATTAACAGGCTGCGGTTCAGGTGTGAGAAACAAAACAATCAACAAATACCCCGCGTCGATGAGACACGCTGAAAATCTGCCATCATGCTGACCACTTGATTTATCATCGAATCACCAGCCTTACTCTTCTCCCGAGTGGTGGACATGCTCCGAAATCAGTGGCCGGCATAAATCGGATTCGCTGGTCGTTTTGATCGGAATACGCAAGATTTCGAAATCAACAAAATACACAAGCGTTGCAAGCATGAAGGATAGGATTTATTGGGCCGCTTATGATTTAATGTTGGTCAAATAATTCAGCCAAATACTGTACAATTACTATTCAAAATAACATGGGCCAATCCTGAATTTTGGCGAAAAAGTATCCTATCAGTCTCGATTCTAATTATAATGAAGTTAATAAAGTCAAGACTGGATTGATAGAATTCTTCCGCTCACACCCGCAAGCAGAAAAAAAATTGTAGTTTTTTTGCGCAAATCGCGCCACTGAAAAAACTACTGCGGGGAAACCCGGTGTTGTTCCGCAACCCGAAAATATACACTCGGACCAGGAAGGTTTTTTTATTCAGGTAATTTATATTTTTAGAGGGACAACTTATGAATTCGAAAAAACACCAGAAGAATTTAAATTCCCGCGGCCAGGAAAAATCAGGATCAACCGGTGAACCTAGTTATACCATCCCGGGCGTTTCTGAACCCACCATCGATTATCTGCGCATTCAAAAAGAATATTCCCCGATCCGTATCATGTTATTCACGATTGCAGGAATTATCCTGGCAGAAATAATTGCCATGTATTTTATCTTTTTTTACAGGAGCTGGCCTTATTACCTGCAAACGCTGATGGATGCCACCATCATGACAATCATCATTTTCCCTTTACTTTACCAATACACCTTTAAACCACTTCTCCAACATGTTGAGGAACGCAATCGCTTCGATAACATCATTAAAACTCGTTTACACCTGATCCAACACGCCGACACACATACCGAGGACGAACTGTACCAGGCCACTCTGGATGAAATCGAAGCACTGACCGGCAGTACGATCGGTTTTTTTCATCTAGTCGAAAATGATCAGGCTACTTTACTGCTGCAGACCTGGTCAACCAATACAATCCAAAATATGTGTACTGCCGATGACAAAACCCGCCACGTTGACCTGACCCAAGCCGGCATGTGGGCCGATTGCGCCCGAAGGCGCCAGCCAGTCATTCAAAATGACTATGCTTCGCAGCCCAACCGCAAGGAGCTGCCAGACGGCCACACCACGATGACACGCGTGATGGCCGTTCCAATAATGCGAAATGAAAAAATTGTCGCGATCGTAGGTGTTGGAAACAAACCCAAGCTTTACACTGACAACGATGTTGCCCTGGTTTCAACCCTGGCCGATTTTGCCTGGGACACCATCTTGCATAAACGCGCCGAAAATGCCCTGCGCGATAGCGAACTCAAATTGCGCACCCTGGCCGATTGGACCTATGACTGGGAAAAATGGCTGGACCCGCAAGGCAAGATTGTTTACACATCCCCATCCTGCGAACGCATTACAGGCTTCAGCCCGCAAGAATTCAGCGCCGACCCTGGTCTGTTGCTTCGCATCGTTCATCCTGATGACCAGGCCGCCTACCGGCAACACCAGGAGCTGCTGCACGATGAGTCGGTTGGCCCGGTCAATATAGAATATCGCCTCATTGACCGCAGCGGAGAGGAGCACTGGATCGATCATATCTGCCGGCCGATCTTTGATACAGATCAAGCTTACCTGGGACGTCGCATCAACATCCGCGATATCACCATCCGAAAAGAGAAAGAAAATCAAATTGAGCAAGCCAATCAGGAATTGCATAAAATCTATTCTGCAGAACACGAACAGCGCCAACTCACAGAAGCACTGATTGACGCGGATGTTGCTTTCAACCAGAACCTGGCGCTGGAGCAAGTATTTTCCACCATTCTTGCTAAGATAAGTACATTAGTGCCTTACAGCTTTGCGAATATCTGCTTATTGGAAGGGGAGTCTTTCTACGAAGCTAGCCAACAGGGTTTCACAAAAATACCCTCGCTTCGGCCCGGGAACAGGGAATTTTTTCCAATGGAAAATTTTTCCAGCCTGGAAAACATGCGCCAGTCCCGCCAGCCCATGCTTGTGACGGACACAAGCATGGAACCTGCCTGGAAAAACACTGACGAATGGGAGCGGGTCCGTGCCATTCTGGCAGCGCCTCTCATTGTGAACAAACAGGTGATCGGTTTTTTGAATCTCTTCAGCGAAACACCCGATTTCTTTACGATTAAAATGAGAAACCAATTGGTCGCTTTCACTGCACACGCCGCAACTGCCATTCAGAACGCCTGGTTATTTGAACAGATCCGATCAGGCAATGAACGCCTGCATGCGCTTTCGCGCCGCCTGGTGGATGCCCAGGAGAACGAACGACAATATATTGCACGTGAATTACACGATGAATCCGGGCAGGCTCTCACTTCTCTGATGGTGGACCTGCATTTATTGGAAAAAAGCGCCAGCAAGCCTGAAGAAGTCATTCGTAAAGTTACCGAGATGGAAGAATCTTTAAATATGATCATGAAGAACCTGCACCGGGTTGCCATGGCTTTGCGCCCCGCCAGTCTTGACCACCTCGGACTGGTGGCAGCCTTGCGCCAACATGCAGAAACCATCGGTTTAAAACATGGATTAAAGATCACGTTTGACAATGTGGATATTCACGAACGCTTACCGGAAAATCTAGAGTCTGTCCTATACCGGATTACCCAGGAAGCTTTGACCAATGTTGTCAAACATGCCCAGGCCACCCAGGTCGATATCATCCTGATGATGCGCAGCGATAAATTAGTCCTGATTATTGAAGATAATGGGCTCGGCTTCGATCCTGCCGAGATCCGAACCACGGATCATCTAGGCTTATTCGGCATGCGCGAACGCGCCCAAATGATCGATGGCAAGCTCGTGATTGAAAGCACACCCGGCAAAGGAACGACACTCATCGTGGAGGTAAATTATGCCAATTCGTATATTGATCGCTGATGACCATGCGGTGCTGCGAGCCGGGATGGTTGCCCTGCTGCATTTAGAGGCCGATATGGAAGTGATTGGAGAAGCAGAAGATGATAAAACCATCATCGCAATGGCCCTGGAAAATAAACCAGATCTGATCCTGATGGATATCAGCATGCCAGAAGCCGGAGGCATTGAAGCCACCCGGCGCATCAAACAGCTGGAACCCGAAATGCGGATTTTGATCCTGACCGCGCATGAAGATAAAAGCCTGATGCAGGAAGCCATTCGAGCGGGTGCCATGGGTTACATTCTGAAGAGAGCGGTAAAATCCGATCTGATCGCCGCCATCCACACCGTGCATCGCGGTGAGCTTTACATTCACCCTGCCATGTCGCGCCTGTTGTTTCAAGAAACCCCTGAACCCCCGCCGCCGGCCCCACAAACCCTACCGGAACCGTTGACCTATCGTGAGATTGATGTCTTGAAATTAATTGCCCGCGGGTATACCAACCTGGAGACAGCCGAAATGCTCAGTCTCAGCGTCAGAACTGTTGAATACCATCGCAGTAATCTGACTGCCAAACTGAACCTGCGAACCAGAGCCGAATTGATGAAATATGCAGATGAAAAAGGCTGGTTCAAATAAGATCGGGTTCGTTTCGACCGCAAAAAAACAAGATTTTTGGCGGTTACCAACAGATCGCTCGTAGAAACTACGAGCGATCTGTTGTTTAATACGAGTATTCCAAACTTCCGGCTTCTAAAAATTTGTGGGGATTTACGGATCACAACCGTAACATTTTCAGGTAAATTTATCGCATTAATTTCATTAACTTGTATTCTTTTCTGGAGGCTTGACGTGCCTCTCCGAAACCCTGCTGGATCGTGACCATATTCGGCCCGATGCGTGTGAAGAAAACCGCTCGAGTGAAACATGTCAAATTTAAGGATAAATATGTCTGAAATCAAGCAATTAACACTCCCGATCACCGGCATGACATGCGCAAACTGTGTCGCTGCAGTTGAACGTAACTTAAAGAAACTCGATGGTGTTCAGGGCGCTGTGGTAAATCTTTCGTCCGAGCGCGCCACCATCGATTTCGAGCCAGCCAAGCTAGGGCTCAAGGATTTTATTGCGCGCATTAATCGCGCAGGCTATGGAATAGCCAATGGCGAGGCCGATCTTGTCATCAAGCGCCTGGCCGATGACAATGATGCGCGCCGGCTTCAAAAGGTGCTGGCAAAGCTGGAAGGCGTACTCGAGGCGAAAGTTACCTTTGCCACCGAGAAAGCCAGCGTGAAATATGTGCCTACAATCATTACACAAGCGGAGCTTCGCCGTGCAGTTACATCTGCTGGTTTTGAAGCCCTGGAACTCGGCGGCGACACAGAAGATGCCGAAGCCATTGCGCGTGAGCATGAAATTAACGAACAGCGGCGCTTGCTCATCATCGGTTTATTATTCACCGTGCCGCTTTTCCTGCTTTCGATGGGAAAAGATATTGGTTGGCTGCCGGCTTTTGTGTACTCAGATGCAAACAGCGCGATGGCCGGTATGCGCACTGCCCAACCCTGGTTTAATTGGCTGCTGTTAGCACTCGCCATCCCCGTTCAATTTTATGTTGGCAGGCAATATTATGTCGGAGCATTCAAATCGCTGCGGAATAAATCGGCAAACATGGATGTATTGGTTGCGATGGGGTCTTCAGCGGCTTTCTTATATTCCTTGCCAATCACTTTTGGGTGGCTCCAGGGCCATGTATATTTTGAAACGGCCACAGTCATCATCACGCTTATAAAAATTGGAAAGTTTTTGGAAGCGCGCGCCAAGGGCCGCACATCTGATGCCATTAAAAAAATGATGGGATTGCGTGCCAGAACTGCACACGTCATTCGATCTGGATCTGAACAGGAAGTGCCAGTCGACGATGTACGCGTAGGCGACATTATTCTGGTAAAACCGGGCGAAACAATCCCGGTGGATGGCGTGGTTATTCAAGGCCACAGCACAATTGACGAATCCATGCTGACAGGTGAGTCACTACCGGTTGCAAAACAGCCGGGTGACCCGGTCATTGGCGCAACAATAAACAAACTCGGCCTGCTCAAATTTGAGGCGACCCGGATTGGCAAAGAGACTGCCCTGGCACAAATTATCAAACTGGTAGAAAACGCCCAGGGCAGCAAAGCACCGATCCAGAAAATTGCCGACCAGGTTTCGGCGGTATTTGTGCCATTTGTAATTACCAGCGCACTGCTCACTTTTACCGTCTGGTATTTCTTTGGGCCGGCCCTGCCAGCCAATGCAGCCGTGGATAACTTTACACGCGCGTTGATTTTCATGGTCTCGGTGCTCGTGATCGCCTGCCCGTGTGCAATGGGGCTGGCTACACCCACCGCCATCATGGTTGGATCCGGCAAAGGCGCAGAGCTGGGGATCCTGTTCCGCACCAGCGAAGCGCTGGAACGCGCTGGTAAAGTAAATATTGTCGTTTTGGATAAAACCGGGACAATCACAAAAGGACAGCCTGCAGTTACAGATATCGTGGTTGCCAGAAATACATCAATAAGCAAGGATGAGTTATTGCGTTTCGCCGCATCGGTGGAACAGGGCAGTGAACATCCACTCGGCGAGGCCATCTGGGCCGAGGCGACAACCCGCGGGTTGAAGCTGCTAGATTCAGCCGGATTTAGAGCTGAACCCGGGCAAGGTGTACAGGCCGAAATTGCAGGAAGAAGCGTGATGATTGGGAACATGCGCATGTTCCAACTGCGTGGCATCGAATTGGGGCAGCTCGCATCAGAAGTGGCACGGCTTCAATCCAGCGCAAAAACCGCAATGCTGGTTGCGATTGACAACCAGGCTGCCGGAATTATTGCGGTTGCAGATACCATCAAAGAAAATTCAAAAGAAGCCATCTCAGACCTGCAGCGCATGGGGTTAAAGGTGGTGATGATCACGGGCGACAACCAAAAAACCGCTGAAGCAATCGCAAAGCAGGTTGGAATCGACAGTGTGCTGGCAGAAGTACTACCCGAGGGCAAAGCCCTGGAAGTGAAAAAACTGCAAGCCGGCAATGCCGTAGTTGCCATGGTTGGAGACGGCGTTAATGATGCGCCTGCCCTCGCTCAAGCCGACGTAGGCATCGCGATCGGTACCGGTACGGATATAGCCATGGCCGCTGCGCCTGTAACCCTGATGAGTGGCGATCTGCGTGGCGTTGCGCGCGCAATTACACTTTCGCGGAAAACACTCGGCACGATCAAACAAAATTTATTTTGGGCGTTTTTCTATAATGTGGTGCTCATCCCTGCCGCAGCGCTCGGTTATCTAAACCCAATGCTGGCGGCAGGCGCAATGGCATTTAGCAGCGTCCTGGTGGTTTCGAACAGTTTGCGGCTGCGTAATTCTAAGATTGGCTCGATAGCTGTCCCCAAAACCCGCTTGCGGACGATGCTAGATTTCGCGCCCCTGGGAGCCGGAGCAGTAGTTACTCTACTCATTTTCTTTGGCTTTGCACGCGGCTGGTTACGACCTCAGCAGGACGGCCTGGCTCCATTCGCAATCTACCACCTGGCGCTTGCCAACGATAAGCCACTTATCGCCGGAGCATCCATGCCGCTAGACATCCAAATCTACGATCAATTCGGCAATTCTGTTACCGATTTTGAGGCCAGGAGCTTTGGTAAATATTTATATTTCGCCTATATCGCGGTTGCGCCTCGTGATATTTCTTTCCTGCAAGCAAATCCCCTGATCGTAGATCCGCTTTCTTTCCCCATCAACCTTATGGGTATGCAGGGAATGGGGGCGCAGACCGGGACCGTCCAAACCACGGCACAGAAGGCCAAGCAATCGGCTCAACACCAGGCCCCTGCCAAACCTGTCAAAATTATGCCAGTTATCGTGTTCCCAAAAGAAGGTCAGTATGTCGTTTTCGTGGATTTTGTGCCACACGGCGGCAGTAAAGTAATCCTGACTTTACCAGTTGATGTTGGCAAAGCAAAAACACAGTCCGCCAGCTTACCTTCAAATGCTGCGCTTACGCAACAGAGTGGCGATATTTCATTAACTTTGAAATATGATGGCGCATTAAAATCCGGTCAGCCCATAAATATCAGCTTTGACGCGGTAGATCCACAAGGGAATCTAATGTCAGATGTGATCGGTTTAACATCCGGCAATCATTGTGTCTTGTATGCCATGGACGAATCGCTCACAACTTTTCTAAGACCTGAGATTATCGACGCCGAAAAACTTCAGTTTTCAATTACCTTCCCCAAACCTGGCAAGTACAAAACCTGGTTCGAGTTTATCAATGAAAATGAGACTCAACAGGTGGCATTTGTTCTGGATGTGAAATAGATTTTTTTGCAATAATGCATAACGAATTAAGGATTGATACGGCGAGAAGAACACCCGCCAAAGCTGCCCCTGCGTACCACGCAAAGCGCGTCATGCAGTCAGGCCGGTAGCTGCTCTTCCTTATGACATGTTGCTATGCAAGAACTTTAAACTGAGCTTTCTTGCTATATTTTTCAAAGAAGTTTCGTGTCATTCATCCATTTCGACCGTATTCGTGATTTAAACACACGCAATAGCCCATGGATTTACTACGTAGTTTCTACGAGGCGAATTTTTTTATATTCGGTTAAATACCAGGTTAAGTACAAATTATTTGTGGAAATTTACGGATTACAAACCAGGCCTTTCCGTGTAAATTTAAGCTGTAGAAATTTGTAATGTTCAACAAAACCGTTGCGAGGCTAGCAGAAAGTATATGTCGACTAATTCCAATCCCACTTTGGTGATTCCACCCATCCCGCGCGATACTGCCAGACTTGCAAACGCTGCTTTTGGATCTCGGAATTTTTATATCCAGGTCGGTCTCAATATCGAAGAGATACTGGTATCCATCAAGCTGGATCACCCCTCAAAAAAAGAAAATGTTGCCATAGGTAGGCAGGCTGTAATTGCCATGGTCACTTTTTTCCAATTTGTCGAGGGCCTGAATGATGAGCAAGCCCTGGATGCTGTCCGCACTCGCGTTGAGTGGAAATATGCCTTGCATTATCCGCTGCACCCACTCATGTTTAGCCAGGCAGCTTTATGTAATTTCCGCCAGCAAATTCTACGGGACACAGCCAGCCAAATCGAATTTCAAAAATTGATCCACCAACTGGTTCTGCTGGGCCCGCCTCACGACAACGACAACGATGAATTTGTAAGTTTACAGATCGTCTCAACTCTCTGTATCGCGAACCGCATGGAGTATGCCAGAACGGCTCTGTTCCAAACAACCGAAATACTCGCCATCCACTTTCCCAACTGGCTAAGGCAGGCCGCCCTGCCAGACTGGTACGGACGCACCAACCGGTCTCAATCAAGATTTGACCCATTTGCATCCCCGCAGCAGCAAGACCAGATCTGGCAAGAGATTGGAGTAGATATTAATCATCTTCTCTCGCAAATTCGCACAAACGGTTCCCCAGAGATCAGTGAGCTGCGAGAAGTCAGAATGCTTGAACAAACATGGAATGAGCAGTATCAACATTGGAAACCATTATCTTCCTATGAACAATCGGACATAAAACAAAGCTTGTGCCATGCCTGTATCAGTCAGCGCTAGAGAAGCTTGATAAATATATTTTTGAGATTTCCAGACTGACCGCGCCTGGTCAACTATAGACATCTACATCGTTTGCAACGACGATTAATTACCCATCAGCTTTCGTTGCAGGCAAGGAACCCCCATGAAAAAATCGTTCCGCGTTTCTGATATGCATTGCCCCAACTGTTCCATGCATCTTGAAGGACTCGAAGATGAACTACCCGGAGTCAGATCGATCATAGCAAGTTATAAAAAAATGAGTCTGGATGTCGATTTCGACGAAAATCTACTGACTATTGAGCAGATCATCAGTGCCGCGAATGAAATTGGCTACCACCCCGAGCTGGTGGGTGCCTGATACCCATTTTCTGAATAATTGTGGTTTTGCATCAATACCGGCTAGTAGAAACTACTAGCCGGTACCTATTTTTATACGGAATAATACTTGGTTCGGATTATAAAAATTTGTGGGGATTTACGGATTACAAGATACGCGTTTTCATGTAAATTCAAGGTACTTAATAGAGCAATTCTTTAAGCAGCCAAAGCAAATACAGGAGGTAACGCCAACGACCAACAAACCACCACCAACTTTAATATTCATAAGATCCCATTTCTCGGTTCCCCAAGGAGACCACCATGTTTAAACACAAGTTTATTAATAGCCTGAATTCAATTTTGATCATTGCTTCACTGCTCTTGGGAGGCATCACTGGCCAGGCGAGCGCGCAGAATATCCAGTTAACTCAGAAAAACGCCAACCTTGCCCTGGCACCAGATCCTTCCATCGTGCCCCACTACTTTGGGCCTTTTCCCAATTACGCAAACAGCCCCCTGACCCAGCCCGACGCGCAGGTGAATATCACCGGCAGCGGCACGGGCGCCTTAGCCAGCGCCACCGTTGACCCGGCTACCGGCAGCATCTCTGCCATTGCCATCATGGCTCCTGGCAGCGGATACACGTCCGCGCCAACTGTCACGATCACCGGCTCGGGCAGCTCTGCCACAGCCAGTGCAGTGGTCGATTACTCCGGCGTGGTTAATGCCATCACCGTCGACTTGCCCGGCGCTGGCTATAGCACTCCCGCTGTCACCATCACCGGTGGTGGCGCGACTTCAGATGCCACAGCCACCGCCACGGGTGGTGTCGACAGCCTCACGCTCACAAACGGAGGCAGCGGCTTCACCCTTCAGCCAATGGTCGAGATCAGCAAGCCCAATGACCCTGCCGGAACGCAGGCTACCGCATCCGCCACCATGGATGCTGCTACTGGCGTGGTCAATTCGGTTACGATAGTTGTGGCAGGTTCCGGCTACACTTCGGCCCCCACAGTCACCATCACCGATGGGATGGGACCAAACTTTGGCGGCGGCAGCGGCGCAACAGTCACTGCGACATTGTCGATCACGGGCATCAGCTTAAACCCTAACTCCTTCGGTTCGGGCTACGTTTCTGCACCCATCGTCGATATCACAGACACAACCGGCACTGGGGCAGGCGCTTCCGCCACAGCCACGATCACAACCTCGGGCGGCTCGATCACATCCTTGAGCCTCATCAACCCCGGCACTGGCTACCTGACCCCCGGCATTAAGAAGTTCGTCGATACCCTGCCCGGTCTTACACCTGCAGGCGCAAACAACCTCGGTCAGTATATTCCGGTTGCCGTCGCCGATACCAGCACCTATCCCGGCACAGATTACTACGAGATCGCGGTTGTACAATACCGCATGAAGATGCACTCTTCGCTGCCCCCAACCCTGCTGCGCGGCTATGTCCAACTGGCTACCGGCGTAGTTCCTGGCGCGCATGTAAATCTCAGCAATGCCAACCTGAATGGACCAGATACTGCCATCAACGGCTATTTCGGCGTTGACCAGCCGCATTACCTGGGTCCGACAATCATCGCCACCAAAGATCGCCCAGTTCGCATCCTTTTCCGCAACTTGCTCCCCACCGGCGTTAAAGGAGACCTATTCATCCCCGTCGATACCACCGTGATGGGCTCAGGTATGGGTCCTTTATCCAACATGCCTGCTCCATTGGATCAAGGCTCTGTCAACGATGAAGTCCGCAACCCGATGTGCAACCAGGGCTTCAACGCGGGCAATCCAGACTTGTGCTATACCCAGAACCGCGCCACGCTTCACCTGCATGGTGGCATCACCCCCTGGATCAGCGACGGAACTCCGCACCAGTGGATCACACCCGCCGGTGAAAACACATCCTATCCCGAAGGTGTCAGTGTCAGTAATGTACCGGATATGCCCGATCCCGGTCCTGGCGCACAGACCTTCTTCTACACCAACCAGCAAAGCGCGCGCTTGATGTTCTACCACGATCATTCCTGGGGCATCACCCGCCTGAACGTCTATGCTGGCGAAGCCGCAGGCTACGTACTCACAGACGCTGCCGAAGCCGCATTGATGGCTGGCCCGCTGGCTGGCCTGGGCTACGGCATCCCGCTCATCATTCAAGACAAGACCTTTGTGCCAGATGCAGCTCAGCTTGCGCAAGAAGACCCCACCTGGAACACCAGCCTCTGGGGTGGCAAGGGCAGCCTATGGGTGCCGCATGTTATGATGCCGGCTCAGAATCCAGGCTCCAGCACAGGACAAAGTGATTTCGGCCGCTGGATGTATGGCCCTTATTTCTGGCCACCCGCTACGCCCAAATTTGGTCCCATCGCCAATCCATACTTTGATCCAAACTGCGACTCCCAGGTTATCCTCCCGGATGGCAGCAACCAGTTCTGCGAACCGCCATTGATCCCTGGCGTCCCGAACGTATCGGTTGGCATGGAAGCCTTCAATGACACGCCTGTTGTCAATGGAACTGCCTACCCCACCACCACCCTGGATCCGAAATCCTACCGCTTCCGTATTCTGAATGCCGCCAACGACCGCTTCTGGAACTTGCAATGGTACGTCGCTGACCCCAGAACAGGAACTTTGAGCGAAGTTGCCTTGAACCCTTCCGATCTGGCGATTGCCCAAACCAACCCGGATGTAGTCCCACAGCCCGACCTGGCCTTTAGCCCAGCCGGACCCGACTGGGTTCAGATCGGCACCGAAGGCGGCTTCCTACCGGCCCCGACGGTTATCTCCGGACACCAGCCAACCACCTGGATCATCAATCCAACCAGATTCGATGTCGGTAACGTTGACAAGCATTCGCTGCTGCTCGCTCCTGCCGAAAGAGGCGATGTCATCGTCGACTTCTCCAAGTACGCAGGCAAGACCCTGATCCTATACAATGACGCTCCCGCTGCCTTCCCCGCGCGCGTCGCAGGTTACGACTATTACACCGGTGACCCTGATATGACTGGTTCAGGTGGCGCTCCAACCACCCTGCCCGGGTATGGTCCCAACACTCGCACCATCATGCAGGTCAAAATAGCTGCATCGACCCCTGCGCAAGCCTTCAATATGGCGCCCCTCAATGCCGCCTTCGCGCACCACCTCGATGCGAGCGGAAAACCAGCTGGCGTGTTCGAATCCTCCGAAGACCCGATCGTCGTCGGTCAGGGCGCTTATAACTCGGCCTACGGCACTACTTTCCGCACCCTGGCTCCCCGTGATGGATTTGCCAGAATCAACGACATGTCCCTGACCTTCAACACCCTGTTAAACGGGGCTTTAGGCGCAACGATGACAATGCCGTTTGAGAACAAGGGCATCCACGACGAAATGAACTCAGCCGTCTTCGATGAATACGGCCGGATGAGCGCGAATATGGGGCTTGAAGCCCCTGGGGCCACACCTCTCACGCAGAACATCATCCTCTACCCATACATAAATCCGGCCTCCGAAATTATCAATGGGATCGAGCTGCCTTCTGGCAGCCTCAAAGTAACCCCCATCTCAACGGCTGCTGATGGAACTCAAATCTGGAAGATCACGCACAACGGCGTGGATACCCATCCGCTCCACTTCCATTTGGCCAATGTGCAGGTGATCAACCGCGTCACATGGGATAACATCATCATCAAGCCAGATCCAAACGAACTTGGCTGGAAGGACACAGTCAGGGTCAGCCCTCTCGAAGATACCATCGTAGCTCTGCGTCCGATCGTTCCAAAGAGTCCCTTCGGTTTGCCCGACAGTATCCGACCGCTCAACCCCGCCATGCCGATTGGCGATGCCTCGGGCTTCAACAACACGGATGCCCTTGGCAATCCAATCACCCCCGGCATTACCAATCAAATGGTCAACTTCGGGTGGGAGTATGTCTGGCACTGCCACATCCTCGGCCATGAAGAAATGGATATGATGCGGCCGATCAAGTTAAATGTGTCGCGTGCCCTGCCGGCTGCGCCTGTCCTGAGCGCATCGGGCGGCTCTGGAGCACCCATCAACCTTTCCTGGACCGATGGCACTCCGGTGGACTATCTCAATCCCACTACCTGGGGCGACCCAGCGGGTGAAATCGGCTACAAAATTGAACGAGCTGATGGCGCTGGCAATTTCGCTCCGATAGCACAAGCGCTTGCCAATGCAACCAGCTTTAGTAATACAGGCTTGATCCCAGCTGAGACATATCATTATCGTGTCACAGCCTTCAACGCCGCAGGTAAAACGGTTTCCAATGAAGTTACCGTCCTTCCACAATTCCCAGAAGCACCAACTAATCTGTCAGCGATAGCGATCAGTGGAACTCAGGTGAATTTGGCCTGGACCGACAACGCCACCAACGAAACAGGTTACCGCATCGAACGCGCAGAAGTTACCGCTGGAATCACTGGTCCATTTGCTGGGATCGCCACGACCGGTATTAACAGCAGCACTTACAACGACCTGACGGCCGCGCCTCTGACGTCCTATGCATACCAGGTGTTCGCATTCAATCTAGTCGGCGATTCGCTGCTACCATCCAACACTGCAACAGTCACGACACCTGATGTTGCACCCATAGCCCCAACTAACCTGGTTGCCACTCCAGTCAGCGCGAGCCAGATAGGCCTGACATGGACCGATAACTCCAACAATGAGATCGGTTTCCGTGTTGAGCGCGCCACAGTGACGGGCGGAATTCCTGGAGCATTTACTCCAATCGGAACAGTAGGACATATCACGGCTTACAGTGATAGCGATCCTGCGCTAACACCCATTACGATCTATGCTTACCGGGTGTTCGCGTTCAATTTGATCGGTGACTCACTGCCATCCAACGTCGCCAATGCCACAACTTTTGACGTGCCTCCTGTCGCTCCGACCTCTCTGACCGCGACTGCAATCAACCCTGGCCAGGTGAATTTGACCTGGACCGACAATGCCGCCAATGAGACAAACTTCCGAATTGAGCGCACCAGTGTAACTGGCGGAACTACGAGTACAAGTACCTTTATAGTAGCCGCCAACGTCACGGTCTATAACGACCTGACAACTGCACCTTTCACAACCTACGCATACCAGGTGATCGCGTTCAACGCAATTGGAGATTCACTACCCTCCAATATCGCCACGGTTACAACCCCAGATTTAATTCCAGCAGCTCCCACCGGGTTGAGCGCCGTGCAAAATGGTCTACAAGTTAACATGGCATGGACTGATAACGCCAACAACGAGACCAGCTTTGTGGTAGAACGTTCGATCAATGGCGCAGGCTTCACGACATTTGCTACCATCCCTGCCAACACAGTCAGCTACCCGGATACTACAGTAATTGCCGGCAGCAGCTATGCTTACCGGGTAATGGCCAAAAATTCTGGTGGTGTGTCTGCTTACTCTAACACGGTCAGCGTTACCATACTCGCTGCCCCAACAAGCCTGGTAGCAACACTACTTTCTTCAACCAGGATCCGCCTGACGTGGATCGATAACGCCACCACCGAGACCGGCTTCAATGTAGAACGTTCGACAAATGGTGGAGCATACGTCACCATCGTCACCGCCCCAGCCAGAACTGGCACTGGCAGTGTCACCTACACAGACAACACAGTCTTGTCTGGAAACATCTATAGCTACCAGGTCAAAGCAATAAACGGATTGAACTCGTCAGCATACTCCAACCTTGTGAGCGTGATTGATGGCAGCACTCCAACCGCTCCATCGAACCTGACAGCGACAATCCTCGCCAATCCATTGCGAGTAAGGGTAAGCTGGGTTGATAACGCTACCAACGAGGCCAGCTTCGTGCTTGAGCGCTCAGACAACGGTGGACCTTTCACCCTACTTGCTACCCTCCCTGCGAGAAATGGCACCGGCAACGTCAACTATACAGACACGACTGCACCAACCGGAGGCACCTACACATATAGAGTCATGGCCAAAAACGGGGTGGGCTCATCAGCTTACTCGAACACATTCAGCGTGAGTCTTATTGTCCCTGCGAGCCCTTCCAACGCAACCGCGACCGTAATTCGGAATGGTACGACTGACCAGGTGACCCTGAACTGGACAGACAATGCCAATAACGAAACCAGGTTCGCCATCGAACGCAGCACCAATGCAGCTTTCACTGCCGTGACCGCCTATACAGTCAATGCTAATATAGTTACCTTCCAGCAGACCACGCAACGTGCTAGAACATACTACTATCGCATTCAAGCGACCAACGCAGTCGGTACATCCACATGGGTAACCTTCACACCGGCACCCATCGTCACGCCATAACCATCAGCACCCGTTAGCGGGGGAGGGAGCAATCCCTCCCCCATTTTTTTTAATTTCGGCCAGACTGCTGCCGTGAAGCCCAGCGATCAGCGTTCATTGGCAGTGAGTGTGATGGTTAATATCTAAACCGGGGCATCAAAGAGTAAATACTATTCGGATTAATTTACGGGTCCGAGAAATTCAAAGTTTCGCCCTACTGAAGATAAAACCCGCTAAATCCGGGCGGCGAAACCGACAACCAGACACATTCCCCGCTATCTAAATGCCTGTAAACCAACCCGGCATCTGATAGAATCGCCCCCATGAGCATCTTTCTCCTGCAAGGTTTAGCACTGGGTTTCGCAGCGGTCGTGCAACCAGGACCATTCATGGCTTATCTCATCACCCAAACCTTGAGCCTGGGTTTTCGCAAAACCTGGCTGGCTGCCTTTGCGCCTCTAATCAGCGACGGCCCAATCATCTTATTGGCACTGCTGGTACTGACGCAGATGCCCGCCTGGCTGCAGCGCGGACTGAATCTGGTCAGCGGTGTTTTCATCCTGTACCTGGCCTGGAACGCCTACCAGAACTGGCGCAACTTCACTGCACCTGAAAATATGGGTGCACCCAGGGGGCAGCAAAACATCTTCAAAGCGGCGCTGATGAACGCCCTCAGCCCAATGCCCTATATTTACTGGAGTCTGGTGACAGGCCCGATCCTGATCGCCGGTTGGCGCGTCAGCCCGGCTTACGGCCTGGCTTTTCTCGGCGCTTTTTACCTCATGCTGGTCGTCGGGCTGCTTGCGATCCTGGCTCTCTTCAGCACGGCCCGCAAACTGGGCAGCCAGGTCAGTCGCCTGCTATTGGGAATTTCCGTGCTGGCCCTGGCAGTTTTCGGACTGCTGCAGCTTTGGCGCGGATTCCAGACTTAAGCAACTCAACCCGAAATCCAACCCGCACATGCAAATCCGAGTAGCCTTTGTTTAAAATTTGCCGCGCGGAATTTCCAACTCGACCGCTTCCGAAGCATCCATTTTGGAAGCGTGTCTGAACTCCTGCCACTCATCCCGAAGAGACCCCAGTACATTTTTAAAGACCCCTCCAAAAGTTGGAGCTTCCAGGGGTGCCAGGATTCTTGCGCGCGTACTCCAGGATTGATTATTCAAGAATGCAAATGGCCTTCTTTCAGCGGTCAGCACCAGCGAGCGGCTCTCAAGGACATCCAGACTCTTGAAGTGCTGATTGAGCCCATCTAATAATGTGGCACCCCAATATTGACGCCGCCAACCCGGCATAACATAGACACCATCTACTTCTCCAACGTTCCCAGCACCCACAAACCCGGTGGCGAACCCCACCAATTCATCCCTGTTCCGCAGGCATAGAATGACACGCTGAGCATCCTGCATCAGCACGGGCCAATCTGCCCTGACGGGCAGTGCTGCCAGCTGCGCAAGATCGGCTTGACAGGCTGGGGCAAGCTCCAGGCTGTTCAAAGACTCTGGCTGTTTCCGCAGGCGTTTGCTCAATAAGACCCAGAGACCTGGCAGCAGTGGCAACATCAGCACACACAGGACAATCAGGCCAGAGAAACGGAAGTAAGGCACATCTGAACGCAGCAGCGGCATGGCCACGACGATCATGTTGAAGGTAAAGTGCGACATGATGGTGGTGAACAGGTCAAATTTTAGAAACACGAACCCCAACAAAAATGCTTCGATGGTCAGTTCAACACCACGGGCATAGATTGGGTAAGTGACATAACTGCTGTGGGCAAAAGCCCATAGGGCGCCAGGGATCAGCACCGCCAGCCAGCTGCGCTTATTACCGAAAGCCCACAACAGCACGGTGATGCCTACAAACCGAAAGAGTAGTTCTTCAGTCAGGGCTGCATCCAGTCCCACCTGGAAAGCCTCCAGGAAAGGAAACGGCGTGCCAAAAATATTGCTGTATTCGGCCGAGGCAGGCGTCCACCAGCCGAACAAGCGTGTGGTCAGCAAGTAAAACCCAACGATATAGCCCAGGTTAATGCCCGCCAGCATCAGTCCTCGCCATGCCGAGCGGCTAAAGGTCAGCCAGCGCTCTGGTCCGCGCGCCAGGATGCGGTCCTGGCGTGGCCAGACTAATTTTGAATAGAACTGACCACCCGCCCAGGCAACTAAAACCTGGACCAGATAGAAAAAAGAGGTGGAAAATATGCTGAAAATGATCCCGATCCAGAACAAATTGAAATCCTGGGTGGTATCGTAAGAATAGGAGAACAGCGGCAGATAGTTAAGATACGCCGCCAGGCTGACACCTGCCGCAAGCAAAGCCGGCGGAATTGCGCGGCGGTAGCTCTTCTCTCCCAGGGATAAAACCCCCACGAAAGCTAGCGAAAAAAACCCAGCCATGCCCACAAACAAGCAACCAGCACTGATAAAGCCCGCCAGGTCGCGCTCCGAAGCAAAAGCACGTGTAAAACTTTCAGGAACCTTGATCCATTGGCGCATACTGCCAACCTGATCACCCTGCACCATAACAGAATAACGCAGCTCAGCATCCGCCGCTGAAAACGCGCGTGATTTCCAGCCAAAGGAATGATCCACGCGCCCACCAGGCTGGGCCTCGCTGGAAGCCTCCACCCGTTCCCAACCCGTCGCATCCCATCCTGTCTGCACTGCCAGGAAGCTCTCTGCAATTTTTTGAGCCTGCTCCTGTGCGATAGCCGCGCCGGGAGCATCCTCCTTGATGGTATGCTGAAACGAGACCAACTCACCCAGCGGTGAGAGGTCGATAAAGAATTCCTCCACAGCCTGCGGTTTATACCAGCGCGCGCTCCAGTAATACAAAGGCCAGTTTTCGCTCACCAAGCGCCGGTTGGATTCTTCAATCCCCAGCTTGCGCTGCAGATAATAAGAAGCCGTGCGATCTTCTTGGAATAAAAGCGAATTCTGGTACCCTTCCGGTGCAAAGCCAGCCTTTAACAACCGGGTGACGGTTTCCTGGCTGATCTGCTCGCGCGATAATTTCAAATTAATGGAGGCATTGGGCAGAGCACGCTCGTAGAATTGTAGAAAGAAAATTACCCCGCAGATGCCCAGCAGGGTAATTGCCAATTCCAACCAGAAGGAACTTTTTTCATTTCCAATTTTAAAAGAACGTTTCATTCAGCCTCCAGCCCGCCAACTTGAACCTGCTATCCGTCCACCTTTTGATCTGTAATCTCGAGCGCCCTGTCGATCAGACTGAACCCTTCGCAGAGCTGATCTGGGGTAATGATCAGCGGCGGGATGATCAGGATGGTATGCCAGTGGGTATAGACAAACAGACCCTGGTCCAGGCAGGCTTTGCGCAAA
This sequence comes from Chloroflexota bacterium, assembly GCA_026390035.1. Lineage (GTDB taxonomy): Bacteria > Chloroflexota > Anaerolineae > Anaerolineales > Villigracilaceae > UBA5195. The sequence goes on along the minus strand of JAPLGT010000175.1, from coordinate 55,223 downwards.
GCTGCCATTTCCGGGCTGCTGCCATTCCAGGGGGCAACCGGCTCACGAGTCTGACGGTTTTTAACCACTTCGATGATCCCAAACAGGCCGATCGAGCGCACTTCGCCCACCGATGGATGCGATTCTCCCAGGTCAGTCAACAGTTTGTGCAAGACCGGTCCCATCGCAGCAGCATGCTCTACAATCTGATCCTGTTTCATCACAGCAATATTCGCAACCGCAGCCGCCAGCGAAACCGGGTGGGATGTGTAGGTCAGCCCGGATTCAAAGACACGCTCATTGAACACCGCAGCAATTTCCGGCTTCATGGCCACCGCGCCAAGCGGCGCATAGGCCGAGGTCAACCCCTTGGCCATGGTCATCAGGTCCGGCACCACATTCCAGTGATCGACCGCAAACCACTTGCCAGTCCGGCCAAAGCCTGCCATGACCTCATCCGCGATCATGAGAATACCGTATTTGTCACACAAGGCGCGCACACCGGCCATGTAACCAGCCGGCGGGATGATGATGCCATTCGTACCAGTTACCGATTCCAACAGAACAGCCGCAATGCTCTCAGGCCCTTCATACAACATGATCTCTTCGAGGTGATTAAGATAATCCTGGCTAAAATCAGCTTCTGAGATATTTGGGTTGGTGCGGTGAAAGGTTGAGCGATAGCGGTAGGGATCCAGGAAGTGCACCACGCCGGGCATCAGATTCGGCTCCCAAGCCACGCGCCGCGGGTCACCGGTGGCAGCCATCGCCCCGGCTGTGGCACCGTGGTACGAGCGGTAACGCGTCAAAATCTTGTGACGTCCGGTATAAGCCCGCGCGATCTTGATGGCATTTTCGTTGGCATCCGCACCCCCCAGGGTAAAAAGCACCTTGCTTAGTTTTCCACCAGGGGTTACATCTGCAACCGCCTTACTGGCCAGCGCGCGAATTTTGGTGGTCATGCCCGGTGCCGCGTAAGGGATCTCGTCCAGCTGAGCCTTCATGGCATCGATTACGCGCCGGTCACCGTGCCCGATGTTGACACACATGGTCATCGAATTGAAATCAAGGTAGCGCTTGCCGCTGGTATCCCAAAAATAGACACCCTGGGCACGGCTAACCGGGATGGGATTAACTTTTGCCTGAGCAGACCAGGTCCAGAAGACGTGTTCTTTTGAAAGCGGCACAATCTGGTCATCGGGAAGATCAAACATAAGCACCTCGAGGTTGAAATATGATTTGTTGATAGAATCGTATCACGGGATTTGGAAATTTGGGGGTTGGAAAAATTTTGGGTCGGGGAATTTTGGACGAGAGCCGGGGGGCTGTAGAGTACCAGAAATTGCCGGTCAGAAATCTGGTAAAAGTCATTGAATTCAGGAATCCGGCGTGCTAAAATACCTTACCTGAGCGCAGCAGCCTGGGTTTCAAGGTTACTCAATTGAGCGAGATCCTGGCAAAACAACCATAAGGATGGAAACGATGAACATCATAGGAATTCCCACAGAACGCACCACAGCCCTGACAGACCTTATCATGGGTATTCTGGTTCTTGGCGTTATCATTTTTCTTCAGCGTCAACGCCGCAGTTCAAATTCAACAAAATTGTCGATCTGGCTGGCAGCCTTCGTGTTTCTGGGGATTGCCTCCTTTATAGGGACAATCGCCCACGGGTTTGAAATGTCGCCTGATTTAAATTATTGGTTATGGCAGCCGCTTAACCTGGCGCTTGGCCTGGCGATCGCCATGTTTGTGGTAGCGGTCAGTTATGACATCTGGGGCGGAAGCGTTTACCGGCGCGTCTTCTGGATCATGATCGTGGTAGCCCTGGTTTTTTATGCGATCACCGTCATCATTCCAGGAACATTCATGACATTCGTAGGCTATGAAGCGCTTGCGATGCTGTTTGCCCTGGTCGGTTATATTTTTCTGGCCATCAAAAAGAGGCTGGATGGCGCCTGGTGGATGGTGACCGGCATCCTGATCACAATCATCGCAGCGGCTATCCAGGCAGTTGGCAAAAGCGGGCTAATAATCTTCTGGGGATTGGACCACAACGGGGTCTTCCATGTTGTTCAGATGTTGGGTGTCCTGGCTCTCACAGCCGGGCTGCAAAAGTCAATCCTAAAATTGGATCAGAAAAACTGAATGCAATCAAGGCAAGCTGGCTGGCTGGAAGCACCATTCGAATCTCTGCTCGCCTGGCTGCCGGCCAATCAATAAAATTAGATACCGGGTAAGCTACCTCATACACGCATAGCCCGGACAAAACCTATCTTTTGCCGGCCTGGCTCTCCGTCCAGAAAAAGGGTATACGTTAAAATTGGTCTTTCGATTGATAACGGCAGAACTAAAAAAAAATTGGAGGTTGGGATGAAACCTGGAATTTTGGCAATGGTAACAAGTCTTTTATTGGCAACACTTGCGTGTGGTCTGATCAGCCCATCCGCACCTGATCAGACCGGAATTGCGACCAGTGTGGCTGCAACCTTGCAGGCGCTGGCAGCCGCCAACACACCGGCTCCAAGCGTAGAGATTCTCGCCTCGCCAACCAGTCTGCCTGCCACCGCACCAACCATTCCGCCCACTGCCCAAAGTGGCAGCCCGGTTTCATTCCAGAATGTTTCATTTGTAATTCCGGCCGGGCTGGCAGACGGTGCAAACAGCGAAACTGTGCCAGAAATGAATGAAACCAACAGTGCTCCCTGGAGCATCGCGCCCGAACACACCCTGATCAAGCTGACAGGCTATCCAATCACGCGCGAGGGTTTTGAGCCGGTGATCCATATTTATCCCGCCGACCAATATTTCAGCGTCAATCCCAGTGCGGAAAACAGCCTGTCACGCTTGCGCGCCATTCTGGCCAGCCCTACTGCGCCGCTGACGAACGATAAGTTGTCCAGGATACCGTTTTTTAATGCCGCCCAACTATACGCGGCCCAGGCCAGCCGGTTAAAGTTCAAAAGCGGTGAAGGGCTGCGTATGATTTCGGAATCTGCCCAATACCCTGCGCCAATCACCAGCGATTTAAGCTATTACCACTTTGAAGGCCTGACTTTTGACGGGAAATATTTTATCGTGGCAATATTCCCCGTAATTGTGCCCCTGCAGGCAACCCAGGAAAACCCTGGTGCAGATGGGATTACTTTCCCGGCCGATATGGCAGACAACACCGGCTTCGAAACCTATTACCAGGCCATCACCGAGCGGCTCAATAGCGCCAGTCCAGAATCATTTCAACCAGCCCTGACCCATTTAGACGCCTTGATCCAATCCATCCAGATGAAATAACATTGCGGGGTAGCTGATAGCAAATAGCGGATAGGAAGAACAAGAGCTATGCGCTGTGGGTTTCAGCCGATCTACAAGCGTTGTTCCGCCCTGCAAGTGGTGTCGCCCATCACACCCAACGCTTACCAATGAACGAATACCGGTGAGTTTCCCTACTGGTGGTGATTTGCCGGGCAAACCTTGATTAACACCCGCAGCGGTCCGCGCAGCAAAGATCAGGATGGTTACGAGGCAGGCGAATATGGAAGGAAATAAATTTCCGTACCAGAGAATAATCGTGATCGGAACAACCGGGTCGGGTAAATCGACCCTGGCGGAAAAGCTCGCACAGCAATTGGAGCTTGAGCTGATCGAGCTGGACGCGCTGCACTGGCTGCCAGGCTGGCAGGCCCTTCCCGACCAGGAGTTTCGCACCCTGGTAGATATTGCCACTCGCAGACCAGCCTGGTCCATTGCCGGAAATTACAGCACGGCCAGAGATATTTCATGGCCACGCGCCCAGGCTGTGGTCTGGCTGGATTACCCACTCTGGACCATATTCTGGCAGCTTTGGTTTCGCACCTGGCGGCGCTGGTGGAGTCAGGAATTGCTTTGGGGGACAAACCGTGAACGGCTATTTTCGCAATTCAAGCTTTGGTCAGCGGATGAATCGATTTTTCGCTGGCTGTTTTCAACCTATTGGAAGCGCAAACGTGAATACCCGCTCTTGTTTGGCAAACCAGAATATTCGCACCTGCAAATCTTTACGATGCACAACCCCCAGGAAACTGAAGCATGGCTAAAAACCATCAGCCCCGGGCAGGTCTCATCGCGTTGACCAGCGTGCCAATGCCATAAAAGGCCAGGATGGCCAGCAAAAGAGCCCACTCAAAACCAAATTTATAGCGGATGGTCTGCGAGAGCAGGTTCAGCCCCACGCCAAGCAACACCACCAGGTTGAGCCGGGTGATGTGCTCTTGTTCGAGCTGCTGTGGATTATCTTCTGGCCCGGCAAAGACCAGGCGCTGCGCAAAACCATCCAGGTCCCAGGCAGCCAGCACACATACCACCGCTACCAGCGCCAGGGATAGGTTTACCCTGACCCACAGGCCAATCGCCGCAGATAAGACTGTCATGGTCAGTACCAGCGCAAGGGTTGGGCGAAAATTTCGTCTCAACAGGAAAAGGCTGAGCAGCAGCAGCCCTAAAACTGCCACTCCCATCCATCCAACCCCGGCGCTGACCCATCCAGCTGCCAGGCAAAACAGTCCCAACGTTAATGATGCAACCAAAAAGTTTTTTGTCATGTCTGGTAACAGAATTGTCTCAGCGTGTACCGCCACCGATAGCGCGTATAAAGGATGGCGGGCGAGCAAGTGCGCTTTCGACCACCTGCTCAAAGGGAGAGGTTGTGTCCCAATCGACCACTTGCACTCCGGCGTGACGCAGGCGCTGCAACGTGACCTGGCGAGCCATGGACAGGATGCGCGCCGCCTGGCGCACAGGCTCGCTCTGCCGTAGATGTGCGGCTTCAAAGCGGATGGCGTTTGGGCTGACCACGATCAGGGCATAACCCAGCGCACGCAAGTTAACCAGGGGTTGGATATCGTCATCTACCAAGGGACTGATAAAAACCAGCTGAGAGTTAACCGGAAACAGGCTTCGTGGAATATAGATCCCGGCAAAAGCCTGGCTCTCCCCTGGCACTGCACGCGCCAAAGCATGCAAAATGCGCTCACGCTGGAGCTTGCCATAACCAGGTAAGCTCCAGTTGATGAACTGCCCATAGATCAGCAGCCCGACCCGGTTGCCAGATGCCAGGAATGCATCGGATAGCGAAGCGCTGGCCAGGATTGATTCATCAAAAATGGTCAGATTCTCGCCCAACTGGTTGACATGCCGGCGGGCATCCAGGATGATACCAACATCTGCCACACGCTCCTGCTCATATTCATTAGAAAATAGAGCCTGCGATTCACGGCCGTCTCCAGAGCGCGAAGAGAAACGGGCCGATACACGCCAGTTTACCGCGTGCAACGAATCGCCGGGTTGGTACTCACGCACACCAAAGAAATCCACGCCGGGGCCGCCCTGGTGGGCAGGGATCGTGCCCGAATACACCCGGGTAGCGCGCGTGCGGATGGCCAGGCGGCGTACCCGCGGGGCTGCCGGTAGAATCAGCACCTGGCCACTGGTCGGCAGACTCTGCCGGACGGTCAGCAGCCCAAACAGATCTGTGGCACTGGCCTCCAACACGCTGAAAGCATGAAAACCCCGCTTGGAGATAAAGGTGTACTCCCAGTCTAGAGTTTCGCCTTTTTTAAGCGAGACCAGACGGCGGGATGAACCAATCGTGACAGTGCTATTTTCCGGCAAGGGATCAAGCAAGCTCAGTTCCCGGATGGAGGCAGCGTGGTTGGTAATCCGCAGAGAGACAGTCACGGGCTGCCCAGGGGCAACGCGTTCGTCAGAGATCAAGCGCTCAACAGACAAATCAAGCCGCGCTGGCGCAAAAAGAAATCCCGCCAGCAGGTAAACCAGCAGCGGAATCGCCAACTCCAGCCAGCCTGGGTGAAACGAAGCCAGGCCACCCAGCAGCAAAACAAAAATCAGAAATCCGAGCAGGAGGATACGCGACATGGATGTGTAGGGGTCAGAAGCCCTTGATGACCGGCACGGGCACTTTATTTAAGACATCCGCGATGACTTCTTCGGCCACGCGGCGACCCATCCAGTATTCGGGCTGCATGATCATGCGATGGCTGAGCACAGGCACGGCAAATTGCTTGATGTCATCCGGCAGAATGTATTCACGGGCTTGCAGAGCCGCACGGGCACGGGCCATTTTCAGGAATGCCAGCGAGGCGCGCGGAGAAGCTCCGACCGCCACGCGCCGATCTGCTCGCGTTTCGTGCACCAGCCTGGCTATATACAGCTCCAGGTCATCATCAACGTGGATGGTCTCAATGACCTTGCGCATTTCCAGCACTTCTGCGGCTGAAGCAACCGGCTGCAGCGTCACTTCATCCACCTGGCGGCTGCGGCGGCGCTGCAGGATCTCCTTTTCTTCTTCCAGGGTGGGGTAGCCAACGGTCAGCTTCACCATGAAACGGTCAAGTTGGGCTTCCGGTAATGGAAAGGTGCCCTCGTATTCGATCGGATTCTGGGTTGCCAGCACCTGAAAAGGCTCGGGCAGGGCCAGCGTCTCGCCTTCCAGGGTAACCTGCGCTTCCTGCATGGCCTCCAACAGGGCGGATTGGGTTTTAGGCGAGGCACGGTTAATCTCGTCGGCCAGGATCAGGTTGGTAAAGATCGGCCCCTTGCGCAGTTCAAAGCGGTTTTCGTTACGGTTAAAGATATAGCCGCCAGTGATGTCGCCTGGCAGCAGGTCGGGGGTGAACTGAATTCGCTTGAAATCCAGCCCAAGAGCAGTCGCAAAACTGCGCGCGATCAGTGTCTTACCCAACCCGGGGAAATCCTCAAACAGGATATGCCCGGCTGCCAGAATGGAACAGGTCACCGTCTCAAGCAGTTCATGCTTGCCGACCACAGCCCGTTCCACCTCGCCAATCACCTTCCGGCCAAGCGCAGCCACATCACGGACGTCTGAGATCATTGTCGTTCTCCATTTCAGATTCGAGATAGTCGATCACTGGACCAATATCACCATCAAAGGGGGTCTGATGTTCAGATTTTAGCCAGCCCGGCAGGCTAAATCCGGATGGCAGCGGATAATCCGAAAAGCTGGTATTCAAACCGGCTTCAAGATAGCGCCGCACCTGTGGAGTGAGGCCAGCGTGAGATCCGGTGCCATCCGGCCCGGCCTGATCGAAATCCAAAGTGCGGCGGCGGATATGCTGGCGTAGTTCCTGCATATCCAGAGCCAGCCGTCCTAACGCGCGCGCAATTTGCCACTTGAAGTAAACCCCACCTTCCTTGCGTTCAATCTGCATGGCTAACTCGGCCACCGGCCCCTGGACTGGGGCGGAACGCAGCGGTTTGGGTTCCGGAATCTCCAACCTGCTCGCCACGCTGCCGAGTATCTTGTAGATCATAACGACCACAAACAGCAGCCAGACAACCGGCTGGGGAATATACCGGTAGATGATACCCAGCAACCAGGCCAGGTACGCCAATGGCCGAATAATTAGCTGCTCGACCACATCACGCAGCAAAAAGGCAATAACCAGGGCCGCCAGAAGTGCCAGGAATACCAAGCCCGCCATCTGAATTTTTCGGCTCATGAATTACGCCCACAGTAATGCAAAATTGCACTGAGAGCAGCAGCAGCCAGGTCGCGCTCGGCCGGGCTGGATGTCTTGCCGCCATAGCGTACTGCCTCAAACAGGCGTGTCAGGGTCCGGACGGCGTCGACCGGCAGGCCAATCCGCTCCATACGTCGGGAAAATTCGCTGGGCGTGTTGCCGGGCTGGCGCAATAAGCCGCGCTCAGCGACTACCACTTCATGCATGCGAATATAAGCCCGCACGATGGCATCATCCCAATCTGGGCCGGCTCGCAGCTCATTCAATGCATCCGCCGCAATGCCCGCCAGTTCATCCCTGGCCTGACTGGCGCGCGGTTTCAAACGGCGAACATAAATGAACCAACCGAGCAGCACCAGGGCCAGCCCGATCACAAAGCTGACAGCAAACACCAGCCAGGGGCTGATCTGTGGCGGAGCGTATACCGGTGAAGCCGCCGGGGAGCTTGCTGACGGCGCACCACCACCCGCCGAAGCCGGCAAACGCAGCAGATCTCGAAAAACGCCGTTGTCAAAGGCGTAGGTTATAATCAGCCAAAAAATTGCCATGGCCAGCCCAAAACGCAGCAATCTGAGCAGAATGCGTTTGCGCAGTTCCGGGTCCAAAAAGAACATGATCACGGTCAGAATCAACAGCAGCAGACCGCCGAATAGGAAATATTTCCAAATCGGAATTTGCATACCTGGCCCGGAGCTGACCACTGTGGAAAATCCACCCAGGTTAAATGAAAACGGCTCAGGCGGGCGGAAAGAAATATCGCGCAGAGCCGCAGAAAGCAAGACCAGGGCGATCAACCCGGCAATCGCCAGGACCAAAACAGCTGTTTTTGATTCGATAAGCTTCTTCATAACAATGCATTTATTGTACCCGAAACCAACATTAGTGAACCGCGAGGCCAGCACACTTGCAAACACCCCAGCCCGATTGTTCCGCACCACTACACCCGGCAGCCAAACTTGGGCTGCTGCTTTTCAATAAGGGTGAATACTTTGAAGCGCACGAAGCACTGGAAGATGCCTGGCGCAATGAATCCGGCCCCATCCGCGAGTTGTACCAGGCGATCCTGCAATCTGCAGTGACCTATCTGCACATCCAACGTGGCAATTATGCCGGCGCGCTCAAGATTTCTGCGCGTGCCCACGAAAAGCTGGCCAGGTGGCCCAATAACTGCCGCGGCGTAGACGTTGCGACACTACGCACTGACCTGGCACAGGTTACGGCGCAGCTGACCCGCCTGGGTCCGCAGCGCATCCAATCCTTTGACCAGAGCTTGTTCAAACCAGTAAAGTACGTGGGCTGAGTGCAAAACTCTGCAAATCGGCAGCCTTGATCACAAGCTTTTTATTTTTCAGATAGATTTAGCCTACAGCGTGCACCCGCGGCAGTCCACGCCTACCAACCCACTCCACGCAAAGCCCAAAAGATTCCTGGGAGCGAGCAGATGGACACAAACCCAACAACGGCAAGCAAAAGAACAAACCGGTTCCGTAAAAACACCTTCTTTACACAAAAAAGGCCCGCCATGCGCAAAACTCCACCGGCGGGGGCAAACCATCGATTTTTAATCACCCGAGCAGCAGAACCGGGATGGTTATGTGCCAAAACGAAGAACTCGTGGGTAATCTGACATTGTCAGTGAAGATACAATCCCAGCAAAAAATGGCGGCGAGGTTTATGTCAAGATTTCGTAGCAAAGCTAGCGCAGAAACCGCAAGCGATCAAAAACCAAACCAACTGTGAGCCTGACCCTTTGTTCAGATTTATCGTAAGATCCAGGGCGTGTGCCCCGATTAGAACATTTCCACTTCGCCCAAATCATCCAGGGTTTTCAAGGCAGCCTCACGCGCCGCCTGGTTGCCAGTGCGCAAAACTTTCAACAGCGCATTGACCTGCTTGCTTTGTGGTTTTCTCCTGCCTGGCTCCTGACCTTGTGCAGTGGGAAGCGGTAAATCCTGCTCAATTTCGATTTGGAGATTACCAATCCAGGCATATCCTTTCGATACTTGCTTCAGCCCTACATAGGCACCCACCATTCCAACCAGGAAAATCAGGATATACATAAACCAATCTGCTGATAGGAGCAGAAGTAACCCGAGCAAGCTGAATTGGCTAACCGCAATGACCAGTGATTGCCTGGCATGCGCCCTTAGAAATTTTCGTTGAGAGAAAGCTGAGATCAGCAGAAACAGGTAGACGCCGATCGCAAACAAGATACCCACACAGGGTAGCACGATCGCAAAAGGCGCAGCCAGGACCATCCAGTAACACAGGCTGGAATTATTAACTTCCTGTTTTCTGATCTTGAACATCAGTCCCAACTTTCAAGCATGTCGCGGAATTCCTGCGATCGCGCAAGCAGCATTTCACGGCGACGTTCGATAAACAAGCCCAAACCAACGATCAGGATGCCAACCCCAAAAATTATGATCCAACGGTTGACATCATAGGTGCGCACCAAAACCACCACTTGGGCCAGGATATTAGCAACACTGGCAAAAATGCCAATGCTGAAAGGCACCCGCAGATGCCGGACGGCCCCCCACCAAACCACTGCCAGGCCTTCCGCGAGCAAGAGCAGGAAGTAGGGGAAACCGCTAACAGCATTCACAGATTGGATGAACGAAGTCACCAGCAGCAGCGCGAGCCCCAGGCTTTCAATCAACAGCGCAAAACGACCAGGGCGGCGCACCCGTTCGATGAAACCCATCCCAGCAAAATACAACCCGGCCGGAAGCGCATAGTATTGTGGCTCACTCACATTTTGCTTGAACAACAGCAGCGACCAACCCGCAAGCAGCATACCCATTCCAAAATAACCGAGCAGGGTTGTGCGCCTGCGTAGCGACATGCTGAGATAAAGCGCGCCGCCAAATCCGAGCGCAAAAGCCGCCGGGATGCTGTCTGAAAATACATCCGGCAACGTAATCGCCAACCCCAGCACCGATAACATGATGGCAAAGTTTATCAGCGGCTGCCGCCAGGCCGTTGATAAACCTTTGAGCCACTCCACCAGCCATGAGAACAGATACAGGATCAGGGCCAGGCCGCCCAGACCGGCAAAAACCTGCGGGATGCTGATTCCCAGGCTGCGAAGTTGAAAGCTGAACGCCAGGCTGCCCAGTCCGAGCGCTATATGGGCCAGTAATTGATCCTGCCAGAGCGTGGCGAACAGAGCAAAGAGCAGGCAAAGCCCGGCAGATACCCACAGACCGGTATCCAGGCTGCTCAAGGCCAGGCCTTCCCACAACAGGCTGTCAAGCGCCACAACAATAAAAATAGGCTGTGCCCAGGAAAGAACCGTCAGGTAACCAAGCGAGGGAAATGCTCCGAAATCAAACTGGCGGCCCGCAAACTTAAAAACCACCCGCCCATTAGCAGTCATCTCGGTCACCGGGTATCGGCGGCTGACAAGATAACCCGCCAGCGCCTCCAACCAGGTCAGCACCAGAAAAGGCAGGGTAATGAAGCGCAGCGGATTTCCGCTGGGGTGGATACTAAAATATGCGAGCACCGTCAGATGAGCCGTGAAAAGCGTTGGATAGAGCCAGGCTGGGTGACGGAACAGGAACGCAGATGCCAGGTAGAGTAAGGAGGCTGCTGCCAGGGCCAGCGTCAGGGGCAAGGGCGCCCAACGCGAACCAAGTATCATTGTGACCGTCAACGCATAGGCAATTAAATAAAATGGCATAGCGGGAAAGGTCAGCGCATTTAGAATGGCACGCGGTGACTTCAAATTCAGCGCGGATCTGTGAAAAACGAAACGACCAAGACCAATGAAAACCAGAATGAGCGGCAGCCAGACCAAGCCCTGCCATTCAAATGGAATCGTGAAGTACCTGCTCACAAACAAACTATACGGAACAATGCTGAGCCAGGCCACCGGGTATAGGAAAATAGTACGATGGAAGCGCCAGGCCGAAAGCGCATACAGCAGGATATTGGCAGGATAGATCGCCAGCGCCAGGGATGGGTCGCGGTTGGACAGGACCAGGGCAATGGCGCTGAGCAAATAACCAGGGGCATAAAGCGCCAAAGAGTATGATCCCATCAGCGCATTCTCAGGCCTGCGCTGATCCAACCACTGGCCCAAGCCAAAATATAGGAATGCGAACATACTGAAGGCCCAGGCGATCCACTGCGAGGTCAGACGGTCGTTATATTGCAGCGTTACTAACACGGTGATGGGTGCCAGGCAGGTGGCCAGGTACAGCCAAAAAGGCTGCCGAAAAATTATTGCGGATGCGGCGTAAACAATGACATCCAGGGCCAGTACATAAACGGTCAGGCGTTGGTCATTGAATGCCAGCAGTGCACCAATCACAGTCAGGCTGTAACCCATGCTGTAACACGGCCACTTGTAATCCGGGTTTAGACGCCGCAAGAAAAGACCGGCTGAGATCAATACCGGTCCAAGCAAAGCCAGCGAAACTCCCTGCCAGGCAGTCGCAAGCTGATAATACAGTTCCAACTGTAGAATCCAGACTGGCAAAGCATAAACAGCAAAAAACAAGAACAACTGGCGCACGCCGCGCCGGATCAGACTCTCTCTGCGCCAGAAAAAAGCGATAAAGTCATCAAAGCTGCCCAGAAGTTTGAAGTGCACGGCCATGAAAGATAAAACAGCGCTCAAGATGCCCATACCAAGCACGATGGTATTCAACCACAATGCCTGCATAGAAACCAGCATGGTAAATACGATCAGCGCATAACCCGCCAGGGTTGGACCGTGTGCATGGCGAGTAGAAGCTTTGGGCAGGCGATCCAATCCGAAACCTGTCAGCATAAGCAGCATGGCCCAAGCTGCCCAGGCCACAACGAACTGTTCTGCGGATAGCAGTTGCAGGCTGGCCAGCAGCGCAGTGAATGACAGTATGCTTAGCCAGGCCGAAAAATGTGCAAACAGATTCTGACGTTTCATCCAGGCCCAGGCCATGGTAAAAACAACCGCTGCCAGCTGGATCAGCCCCTGTCCGAAGGTGGCTTGCAGATCAGCGCTGGGCAGGGGCGCCAGCGAAAGCCCCCAGGCCACCCGGCTGCTAACAGCCAGGATTTGATCAAGACTCGCCAGGAATGCGATCAGGGTATACAGATGTGCCGCCCTAAAGAAAGGCCAGGAATAGGTTGGTTCCTTTTTCGCCAACCAGCTCCCGAGCGCCAGGTATCCAAGAGCCGGGATGCTGAGCGCCAGCCAGCGATAGGCAAAAGGGGTTCTCAGCAGGATCAAAATCTGTGTGCACCACAATGGGAACAGCCAGGCCAACACCCACAGAAATGCGCCTCTTACCAGCCGGGTTAACGTGCTTTCAGTTCTACCAAACAAACCTGAAAATTCATCCCAGGTACGATGGCGTTTGAAGTGCACCACCACTGCCGAAGCGACCGCAAAGAGCATAAACATACCCAGCACAATAATATTAAGCCTGCGCTGTTGAATTGAGATCAACAGTGCTCCGATCGCTAGCGAATAACCAGCCAGGTATGCACCATGCGCATATCGCGGAGAACCATCCGGCAATCGGTCCAACAGGAAACCGGCCAGCAGCAGTAAGCCAGCCCAGCCCGTCCAGGCTATCACAATCTGTTCCGCTGATATGGTTGGCAAGCTGAATAAAAATGAAGTCAGCGCAAAAATACTTATCCAGGCTGCAGCCTGGGCAAATAGCTGCTGGCGTTTCATCCATGCCCAGGCAACAGTAAACACAAGTACTGCCAACTGGACCAGACCCTGCCCAATGGAGGCTTGGATCGTAAGCGCGCCTTCAGGCATTTTTTGCACAACTGGCGCAGATAAATCCAGCGCAACCTGGACCATTCCACCCAGAACCCGATCCACGTTCATCAGTAATGCAAGCAAGACGTACGTATGCGCTGCACTAAATAATGGCCGCGCATGCGTGGCATTCCGCCTCGCATGCCGCGTCCCCAGGGGCAGGTAAAGCAGGGCTGATAAACACAATCCCAGCCAGCGAACTGCAAACGGATATTCCAGGTACGTCAAAAGCAGCATGCACCAAATTGGGAACAGCCATGCCGCTGCCCAAAGGAAAGCATTCCGCACCAGTCGCGCAAAGAAACCTTCCATTGGGCCAAATAGAGAAACAAATTCATCCCAGGTATGATACCGCTTGATCTCCAGCAGGAACACGGATGCGACCATCGCCACGATAAAACCTGCCAGGGTCCAAAGCAAGGTAGGCAGATCAACCACAGAAAATAAAATCGACACAACCGCCAGCCCATAACCGCCAAGGTATAGACCGTGCGAATAGCGCGTGCCCAGGTTATCCAGACCGGCCGCCACCAACAGGTGCAGCCAGGCCACAGCACAAAAGACTAACCCGTACTGATACCATTCCAACGCCCGCCCAAAGAGATTCGGAGAATAGGCACTGAAAAAGAGCGTCGCCAAAAATGCGACCAGGAACGGCTCCACGAACAATGGCCAGCGGCTGTGGTGCAAGCGCGCGGCCAGGATGGTCAGGAAAACTAGCATGGCCTGGGCAGCTAAACTCGATGGCAAGCGGTCAAACAATCCAAAATTCTGAAAAAACCCGATCGACGAGACGACCAGCGCAAGCAGACCGAGCACAACCACTCCCATGGCAAACGGTGCCCTGAACCCACGTTTCGCCCAGACCGGATCCTTTGACTTGCCAAGAAAATATTCGATAAACAGGTACACAAAAGCCAACCCGGCCCAAAGCATGGCAGCCTGCTCAATGAATATATTCATGGTATTCATCCAGAATAGGCTGGATATGGAAAAAACGAGCGCTATGCCCCAAGCAAATGCCACACGCCGGTAATACCAGGCGTTGACAATAAAGTAAGCCATCAACAGGCTGTAGGTCAACGCCGGAGCCCAGGCCGGCGATGTCAAAACAGGGTTGAAACCAGCAAAAAAGATGAGAACCGCTGCCAGCCAACCAACCCACTCAAACGGCACTGCAAATTTCGGTTCCGTACGCCGGGTTAAAATTCCCGCAGGCAAATGGAATCCAGAAATCAGAAGCAGGTACGCCATCGGGTAAAACCCTGATTGGATGCCTGCCAGATCCAGCCACAACCAGAAAGGCCAAAACAACAAGCCTGACCCAATAAATCCAAACAACGGCTGGCGAAGCAGGCTGCTCCACGCGCAGAAACTGAAAGCCAACAACGTTACAGGGATGGCTGCTTCCAGTTGGTTGCCGGCTAAAACCAGCCAAATACTACTGATCAAAACCGCCAGGCTCAGGATCAGCCCGCTTGCATACAACAACTGGCGATAACGCCATCTCAACTTTTCATGATCAGGCGCCGAGGTCAGGAGAACACCTGTGCCGTCAAAATAACACCGCCCGGTCAGAATATAGCTGACTGCCAGGATGGCCCCGGCCGCCGGCAGCCACAAACCAGCCGCATCAAAGAACAAAACACCGTAACTGACTGCCCCCGCCAGCGCCAGCACCGATGCGAGCAGCTGGTGGACTGCCGGGAATTTCCAGGCAAGCAACCCGTAAGCGACCGTTGCAAACAGGAATGCAGCCAGCTTGCCAACCTGCGAATTCGGTCCATCGACAAACAGGATCACAGCCAGGCTGATCGGCATTAGGACCTGCGGCAGGTAACGGGCTGTCTGCGCTATTTCACGCCAGGAATCCCCGCGCCTGTTCAGAAGGATAGATAATCCGATCAAACCCACGCCAGCCAACGGAACAATCGCAATCGTCCATACAAGCGGGGCCTGGAACACACGCGTCACTGCCAGCAGGATACTAATACCACCCAAATACATAAGGTAGCTAAAAAACTCGCCACCCAGCCGGTAAACCGTAAAGACATACATGGCTGTTGTCACCAGGGATGCAAATAACCAGTATAGGTTGATCTCGATACTCAGATTGTTAAACTGGTACAGGGCCGCAAAATCCACCGCCAGGAGCACTGCACCAATCCCGGTTATCACCGTGCCCGCCTGGATGAGTCTCAGCCGGGTGCGCGTCAACCAGCCGCCTGCATAAAAAGCAGTCGGCAAGGCAAACATAAACGCAACCTGTAAGATCGGAGGAAAAATATTCCAAAAATTAATCACCAGCACAGCCGCGGAAACCACGATCATAAATGCGCCCATATAGAGCAGGGCCCGCAGCAGCGCTCCTGAAACTACAAAATTTACAGCCCGATCCCATGCCTTGCCCCAATCCACTGGTGGTACAACCGGTTTGGCAGCCGGAGCCTGGCTGGCCGGGGCAGCAGGTTTGGAATGGGCAGAAACAGGTTCTTTCATTACAACCGGTTGAACCGCTGCAGCAGCCGAGGAAATGGGCACTGACACCATGGCAGCCGGGTTGGACACAGCCGCAGGAACCGCTCGCGAAACCTCGCGGGGTTCTGCTGCGGCTGCTGCCGGAAATGAAGCTGTTATTTTTTCATCAAAAATGACGGGTTCGACCGGCAATGCGCCAGCCTGGGTGGCGACGTCTGCAACCGGTGACAGCGGAACAGCTACTGGGATCTCCGGAACCGAGAGATGCATTTGAGATCGCAGGTTGGACTGGCGTTTTTTTAGATCAGCGAACAGATCATCCGCATTTTTCCCAACTCTTTCGCGGTTATCATTTAACCAGGTAATCAGATATTGAATGTGTTCAAACTCCTCCAGCAGCCTGCGTTCATAAGCCTGGCCACAACTTGAACACTTTACCAGAGAGGCAGAGGCTGCCTGGTGATGGCAGTTAGGACATTCCATGAGTGAGACCTCTTTTGATAAACAATAAAATACAAATAAAATACGGCACGGTAATAATCGTAAATTTTTACAAAACAGTGTGAGTCTGACGGGGTTGGATCTTTACTCGCTTGCAGCCGGGGTCGTGGGCGTAGCCGGCTGGATGATGTTTTTGCGCAAAAATAAACTCAAACTTATATCCGCCAACCCATTTTTATTGATAACTTCCGCGACCATAATTGGTGATAAATATTATACAATTGAATGACGGTAATTACTGTTCGTACTTTCACAAAGTCCATTGGGTGGGAATCTTGTGTTTCAAGGGGCAATATTGCGACACACCGCTTTCCATTGCTAGGCTTCTGCGCAAGGTTTATACGAAAAAATAATGAATGACCCAGAACAATACAATATTAAATCGAAAAGGTCGAACCAATCCAAGCGCACGCTACACATAATTTCACACACAGATTGGGACCGCGAGTGGTACCAAACCTTCCAACAGTTCCGACTCAAGCTTGTCCAGTTAGTTGACAATCTGCTGGAAGGCAAACGTACTGCAAGCAAGTTCGGCTCCAGGATGATGATTGGGGATATGCCCGATTCATTCCGACACATCGGGCAAATGCCACAGATCCTGCGCGGATTCGGCATCGAAAAACCCTGCCTGTGGCGCGGCATGGACGAACAACCAGCCGAATTCTGGTGGTAAGCCTGGGTACCGATCACATGCAGCCAGCTCGCGGAGAAAACCGATGGCTAATCAGTCAGCCTGCTGGGCTGCAAACAGCCCAAGCACCAACGCCAGCAAGACCCTGCCCGGTGCCAGCGTCCATAGATAATGATCAAACATTGCGATAACACCCAGCCCCACAACCAGCGCTGAGAAAAGAATCTGCTCTGGCCGCCGGGCGCGAATGGTGGCGTAAATAACCGCCACCGAAAGACCCAGGAACAACAGCCCACCAGGCAAACCCAACTCGCTGGTTACCAGCAGTGGTACATTGTGGACGGGCTCAATAATATAACCATTGGCTGCTCGCCGGGCCAGCTCCAGAATGCCCTGCCCTGCTCCGACCCCGGTCAATGGTCGTTCACGAATGAACCCGGCACTCTGTTGCATCAACCACAGGCGGGCTCGCGAAGAAAAATCTTCGGTGCTAACAGCCTGCGTGCCTCCGGAACGTGTCTGGATCAAGGTCCGCAAGGGAATCGCCACCAACCCCAGGCTAATGATCGCACACACAGCCAGCACAAGCAGCCGTTTGCGATCAAAGCTGCGGTAATGAGCAACCATGATCAGCGAAAAAGCCGCCAGACCCAGCCAGGCACTGCGCGAAAAAGTCAGCACCAGCAAAACCAGCCCAAACCCAACCAGAACGGGAATAATGAAATGCCGTTTTTGGGCCACCTGGTAAAAAGTCACCAGCCCAACGATAAAAACAAAAACCAAGCCACCCAGGATATTAGGATGAGGCAGGCTTCCATAAGCCCGCAGCCAGCGGGCCCCATCCACCAGTTGGACCACACTGGCCGCATGCTGCGCAGGCTCCAGGCTGCCCGGCCAGTTCAGACCCAGCGAAGCCAGGAAAGAGCTACTCTGTGCAGCAAACTCCCAAAAACCAAGCGCGACCTGTCCAAACAATGCTGCCATGCTGCCCAAAGCAAAAGCGCGCCAGGCAGCAGGGCGAGAGCGCAGGGAGAGAAACAACCCAAATACCAGCCACAAATGCAGGCTGAAATAGATTGAAAGCCCTGCATCCTGAGACCACAGGCTGCTGATGGAGGCCAGCAGGCACAAGCCCAAAAACCACGGCAGCGGAGATAACAGCGCTGCGCGCAAATCGAAGGTTTTTTGACGAAACCTGGGCTCCGGTCCGAACACCTCTACCATGGTCCAGCTCAAAAACGCCGCCAGGGCCAGCCCATCACTCAAATAAAAAAGAATATGATCATAAGTGAAATAAACCCTGGCATGATCATTAACAAACAGGGTCTGAAAATACCAGAAACATAACCCAAACGGCAGCAAGCCAACCAGAAAAAAGTGTGCTTGCAGCAGGCCCTTCTGCGCAGCAAGCGGCCAGAGACGCAGCGCACCCAGGGCCAGCGCAAGCAAGAGGGCTGAAATCGGAAACACCCCCCACGAAAACACACTCAACTCACTCTTGGTGGGTGCCAGAACCGGCGGCGGTAAAACTGCCTGCGGATTCTCCCAGACCTGCACGCCGTTCGAGAGCAAGGCGCGTTTCAGCCAGCCGTTGCGTTCAAGGATCGCGATGTAATCAGCCCGGTTCACAAAGCCCCAGCGAACACCACGCTGCCCAGATTTTTGCAGGATCGGATCCAGCCGGGAGAGACCGTCTGGCAGCCAGTAAGCTGTATCAACCTGTCCGATGCCACTCTCGCGTAGTTCGGGCAGGCTGCGCGCCGTGTGATAACTGCCATCGATCGTAGTGGCGTTGGTCAACCGCGAAAGATAAGCCAGTTGATCGCCAAAACCGAAAGTCAGGTACCGCCATTCTGAATGATCAGCGCTCGCCAGGAAATCTACTACTGGCTGCATGTCCAATTGTTTGGGCTGAGTGGGTAAAAAAGTGGGCAGCAACCCAGAAATGAGCGCCGTCAGTCCCAACAGCCCTAAGACAAAGCCCGCCAACCAGCACCGGCTGCCAGCTGGCAGGCTTAGCAAGGACCACCGCTCGGCCCATCCGTGCCCGGTAATTTTTAGCGGGCTGATCTTTTGGAAACGCTCCAAAAAACGCCCACCCAGGTCAAGCCTGGTTTGTTTACGAACATAGACCAGCGCAATACCAAAGAAAGGCAGCAGCAGCAGCGAAGCCCACAGCGCAAAGCGGTCATACGTCAACCATTCCCAACCTCTGCCAAACAACCAGCGTGGCAAAGGCGTGGTACCACCCAACCCAAGCACAAAAAGAAACACAAAAGAAAACCACAAACCGCGGGTTTTTCTTTGAAAGCCCTTCCAAAACACAAATGGGATCAGCGGGATCAGAGCGCCATAGATCGGCAAGAAAAAGGCAGCCGGCGCCAAAGTGTCTGTAAAAAAATTGTGCCGGGAAGGATGATCAATCGGGGTCTGCATGCTCTGACCCAGGCCCCAGGCCCAGAAAGGCCAGATCACTAACAATCCAGCAGCCACAGAAAAACCTACAAACAGGCCCAATCGCCACAACAAGGTGAAAAAGCTGATTTTCCGGGAGCCAGCCCGAGCCTGGGGATTGAGCAGAATCTGAATAAAGACCGCGCCAACTATCCAGGGCAAGAATAGCAGGGTGGCATGATGGGCGGCCATCACCACGCTGATCAACGCCACCGAACATGCGGCACTGAGCCGGTTGCCACTTATCAGGAAATCATTTAATGCCGCCATCGCTAAAAGTGTGCAGAGTGCGCCTGCCAGGGTTGGAAGCTGCCCAAACGTGTGCGCAGCCTGATAAATGGATGGCAGGACAGCCGCCCCAAGCGCAGCATACCCTGCAGCCGCTTTACCAGTGAATATCCGGCAAAAAGCATATACCGCCAACGGAAAAACGCTCAGCACACCCCAAAGCAGCAGGCCAAAAGCTGCGTCAACCCCAATAATGTGACCAAAGAGACCGATCAACTGGTGGATCAGCGGCGGGTAAGATGTGACTTCAAAACCCGTGTACCAGCGAGTCTCCCAGAGCGACCACCAATCCAGCCTGTAATGATCCCCAAAAAACATATGATTGTAGGCATCATAGCTCAAACGATAGCGGGCAGTCAGGATAAGCATCCCGTGCAGGATAAATGCCAACCAACCTGCCAATTTGACCCGACGCGGCATCAGGCGGACCCCAACCTGAGCTGGGTGGGGATGACCAGGCGTTTGGGACTCCGGTGGGTTTCAAGCGCCAGGTTGAAGGCGTGCAGGTAACTTCTGCAAATATCTTCGGGACGATAATTTTGGATCACCTTGAAATTATTATCCACCTGTGCACGCCGCAGATCAGGCGCATCCAACAGCAGTCTCAATTTATCCGCCAGGCTGACAGAACTTCCATTTTGGAAAAAAGCAACATCCAACCCGGCCTCGCCAGCGCCAGCCCTTGCCTCAGGCAAATCGGAGGCAACCACCGGCCGCCCCCACATGGCCGCCTGGTAAATCACGCTGGATGAACCTGTGGAAGCCGTGTAAGGAATACAAATAATTTGGGCATTTTCAAAGAGTGCACGCACCTGGGTTTCAGGTACCTGCCCAAGCCAGCGAATGGTCTGCAGCTGGCCATAAGACTGTCGCAGTTGACTGGCATAACCCGGAAAACGAGCATGTTCTGCCCCGGCAATCGTCAGGCGGAGATCAGGGTAATATGCCTGCAGGGATTGGAAGGCCTGCAGTAATATTTCCAGCCCCTTAAAAGGCGCCAGGGTGCTGAAAAATAACAGCTCACGGGAAGGACTTACTGATGCGGGCAGCAGTTCAGGTTGGCGATACGCTCCAATCGGGATATGTACAGGTTGTTTATGCTTATATTTTTGAGAGATCCAGTCTGTGTAGTGCTGCATGGTCAGGCAAATAACATCAGCCTGCAAAGCAATACTTGTGAGCAAATGCGCACCCAGCGGTGCAAGCAGACCACCTGGCGCCTTCAAGGCCCGCAGATCTGCCAACTCAACCAGTTCATGCAGGGTGGTAATCGTCGGAAAGCCCTGGTGACTGGCCCAGATCGGCATTAAAAAACCGGAAATGTTGGCCAACGGTGAGCGGCCAAACACACTGGCCCCCAGGTTGAACCAGACGATATCCGGCTTGATGCGCGCCAGATCGGCGGCAATGGCCAAACCAGAAAATGGGCTTTCAGATTGCCAGGAAACTTTGACATCCAGAACAGGACTGACTGCAGCTTGCAGCCCGGTCTGTTCACCATTTCCACCTGTCAGCACGGTAATGCGCGTAAAAGCCCCAGACTGGGCCAACAAACGGCTCGTGTGGTATCCATACTGGCCTATACCAGTAATATTTGGTGGGTAGGGGCTGACAATTGCGAGATGCATGGCTCGATCTATTATCCCATTAACAAAGATTGGCATACTACCTGCCGGAAATGTTCTAATGTTCATTTAATTGACACATTTGCAGACAAGTTGTATATTAAACATATATAATATAACAAAGTTTATCTAAATTATGATATTAACTTCGAAACAAGAAAACCCGACCTTGATGAACGCCATTCTGAATACCATCGTGTATGCAGATGTCTTCGACTACCCGCTGACGGCTGCCCAAATCCACCGCTACCTGACCAGCCTGTCCGCCACACCTGCGGAAGTCTCAGCCCGGCTCGAAAACCTGGAGTTGGAATTGCGGGTATTACACTGCCAGAAAGATGGAGATTTCTACCTGCTGGCCGGCCGGCAAAACATTCTCGATACATACCGGCGCAGGCAGTTGGTGGCAACCAAACTGTGGCATCAGGCTCTCCGCTATGGGCGCATAATCGCCAGCCTGCCCTTTGTGCGCATGCTGGCTGTAACTGGTTCACTGGCGATGGATAACGCCGAAGAAAATGGCGACATCGATTTTTTGATCGTGACCAGCCATGAACGCGTATGGTTATGCCGCCTGCTTATTTTGGGAGTGGTCTGGCTGGCAGCCCGGCGGAAGGTCAAACTATGTCCCAATTACCTGATCTCAGAACGCAGCCTGGGTATACCCACCCAGAACCTTTACAGCGCGCACGAACTCACCCAGATGGTGCCGCTGGCGGGCATGGAAATCTACCAACAAATGCGTGCCCAGAACTCATGGTCTGCAAATTTTTTACCTAACGCAGTTGGCCTTCCTGAAAGAGCAGCTCCTCTTATTAAAGGGGGCTACCTGCCCGGCCTGCGCAAGCTGCTGGAAATTATTTTATTAAGCCCGATCGGTACCCGGCTGGAGCACTTTGAAATGCGCCGTAAAATTCAGAAATTTAGTCGCGCAAACAAAGGCAACCCTGAAGCACTGTTCAGTGCCGATATGTGCAAAGGACACTTCAATCGCCACGGACAGCGCACAGAAAAAGTTCTCAACGAGCGGCTTGTCCGGCTTTCACAAAGAAAGCTCGGCCCACAAGTGGGTGATTGATTGAACACTACGCAAAAACGCCCCAAAAGCACAGGCCATCTGGCCACTTTCACAGCCACCTGGCTGAACTTATCCAATGGAGAATAAACTCATGAAACTAACCACCAGACAAATTGGGATTGCCCTGTTAGCCATCACCACTGCGCTGCTGCACATCGCGGCTGCCTTCGACACAACGCTCTTCCCGGACGGCCCGGACCCGTTGTTCATCCTGAACGCGTTTGGTTTCATCGGCTTGCTGGGTGCTTACTTACTGCCCATACCTTTCTTCCAGGAGAAACACAAACTGGTGCGCTGGACACTGATCGGATTTGCAATCCTGACCATCCTGGCCTGGGTCTTCATCTGGGTCATCCAATATGTCATCATCCAGGGTGTGCCCTTTTTCAGCCGAGATTCAATCTATGGCGTCCCAGCCAAGATCGCCGAAGCATGTCTGATCTATATCTTGCTATCAGACAAATCAAAGGCCTGATTTTTAGTCCAAAATTGCGCTAACATAGCCACCTGTTCCCGGCTTCCACATCATAGGGCAGAACAGGTGATAGGTGTCCTACAATCACCACAAAAAAACATCTTCGTCCCTTTGGGGGCAGCCAACCTTGTCCAACTGGGCTGGCCTCGTGAGTACATCCGTTGGGTGGATCACTCCCTGATCGATGATGATTATTTTTGTGGTTCATTTATGCAGAAGCCCCCCGATCAGCCTTCATTGGCAGGCAATGCTCGCGATGGTTAATAGCAGAACCCGGATAGCAATACGTAATTAGCGCCAGGTCACAGAACAGATGTTTAATCTGAGATTGTCAGGTTATACGCAGTTTCCGCAGCATGATTGACGTTATTTAGAGCATACTGGAGTGGCAAGATGAGTGAAATTCTGCTGGGACAGTCATATTACCTGCGTTTCGATCCCAAGCTGTGGCAGCAGATGCAACCTTATGCACCACTGGGAACACTTTATGCTGCCAGCTACCTGCGCCAGCATGGCTTCAATGTCGCCTTGTTTGATGCAATGCTGGCCGATTCAGAACAGGAATGGGACCAGGCGCTTGAGTTTCAACAGCCTAAATTTGCCATCCTTTACGAAGATAACTTTAATTATTTATCCAAGATGTGCCTGCTGCGCATGCGCCAGGCAGCCTTTACAATGATCGAAATGGCGCGCCAGCACGGCTGCACCATCATCCTATGCGGCGCTGACGCCAGCGATCACAGCGCAGAATACCTCGCACACGGGGCAGATTTTGTGCTTCTGGGTGAAGGTGAACAAACCATGATCGAGCTGCTTGAAAAACTGACCGGCAAGACGCAAATCGGCTTTGAATCGATCCTGGGTCTTGCCTATCAATTCAACAATGAATACCGGCACAATCCGCGCCGGCCTGATATTCACGATCTGGATAAATTACCCATGCCAGCCTGGGACCTGCTGGATGTCCAGCGTTACCGTTCCATCTGGATGGAGCGCCACGGCTACTTTTCGATGAACATGGTCACCACCCGCGGCTGCCCTTTCCACTGCAACTGGTGCGCGAAACCAATCTGGGGTCAACGCTATAATACACGCAGCCCAGAAAACGTAGCCAGCGAAATGCTCTGGCTCAAACATAATTTTCAACCTGATCACATCTGGTTTGCTGACGATATTTTCGGACTAAAACCAGGCTGGCTGGCACGTCTTGGCGACCTGCTGCAAGCCCAGGGAGCGCAAATCCCATTCAAATGTCTGAGCCGCGCCGATTTATTGACCCGACCTGGCGAAGTAGCCGCCCTAAAACGGGCCGGCGCAGCCACCTTATGGATGGGTGCCGAATCTGGATCGCAGAAAATTCTGGATGCCATGGACAAGGGTACGCGCGTTGAGCAGATCCATGAAGCAGCCCAACGCCTGAAGGCCGCAGGGATTCGAGTGGGTTTTTTCCTACAATTTGGTTATCCTGGCGAAACCCGGGCAGACATAGAGAAAACAATCCAACTGGTGCGCGACTGCAGCCCGGATGATATCGGCATCTCCGTCTCGTATCCCATGCCCGGCACAAAGTTCTTTACCAGCGTCCGCGCCCAGCTTGGGGAAAAACAAAACTGGCAGGATTCGGATGATCTTGAGATGCTCTACCAGGGCCCCTACCCGACCAGTTTTTATCGCAAGCTGCACACCGTCATCCACAAGGAATTCCGCGCACGCGCAGCCTGGCGAGCGCTCAAAAGCAGGCTCAGCCTGCGCCTGCTGGGACGCCTGATCTACAACCTGCTCAGTCTGCCACTGGCGAAATGGCAGCTCGCACAGCTGGCCTCAACTCAACCGGCTGTCAACGTACTCGCTCTGCCACACTTGCCGCCCGAACTGGCTGCACAACCCAGCCCGCAGGCTGAAAGCAGCCCGGCCGCACCGCCTGAACAGGCAGACCTGGGCCAACCCCCTGAGATCGCGACCATCGCCAGGGCTTTTTCGCTGACTGCCGAAAAATATGACGCCTTCGCAGATGACCATCCACACCTGGAACGCCTGCGCGCCAAGGTCCACGCCCACCTGCAGCGGCAGCTGCCACCCGGCGCACGCATCCTGGAATTGAATGCGGGCAGCGGCGTGGACGCAATCCACCTGGCAAAGCAGGGTTTTCATGTGCACGCCACAGATATTGCTTCTGGCATGCTGGCGCGTCTACAAGCTAAGATTATCAAATCCGGTCTGGAACAACAGATCAGTATCCAGGAGTGCTCCTTCACCGATCTGGAGCAGGTGCAAGAAGGGCCCTTTGATGCCATCTTTTCTGATATGGGCGGGTTAAACTGCATCAGTGTGCCCGAGGCTGGACAAGCGGACCTCTCAGCAGTGATCCGCAAAATACCACAGGTACTGAAACCGGGCGGTCTGGTCACCTGGGTGCTGATGCCACCGGTCTGCTTATGGGAAATGGCGGAAATTTTACGCGGTCACAAGCAGCTGGCTTTCAGACGGTTCGCCCCTAACGGCACACGTTCGCACCTGGAAGGGTATCATTTCGACGTGCATTATTTCTCTCCACAGCAGGTTCTGGCATGGTTCGGGCAAGATTACCAGGTCGTCAGTCTCGAAGGACTTTCGGTGATCACCCCCACTTCTGAAAGCAAGAACTTTTCCAGGCGCTTCCCGCGGATCTATGCTAGCCTGGCATGGCTGGACGACCGTCTATCCACCCGCGCTCCGTGGTGGGGCTGGGGCGATTTCTACATCCTGTCACTCCGTTACCAACCAAAGCAGGGCTGAGATGGCACCCCGTTCGAGCCTGCCCACCCGCCTGGGGAAAAATTCGCTCTGGCTGCTTGGCTCGCGTCTCGGCACCCAGGTCCTGGTAGCGCTATTTACCATCGTACTGGCACGGCGGCTGGGCAGCGCAGGTTTCGGAGAATATGCGTTCATAGCAGCGCTGATTTTCATTGCCAATACCATCAGCACATTCGGCACCGATATGCTGCTCATGCGTGAGATCGCTGCCCGCAGCGACCTGGCTTCCATCCCGGCTGCACTGCTGATCCAGCTGGCACTTTCCGCGCTTTTCGTATTCTTGTTACTTTCTGGCGCCAGGTATTTCCCAAATCTAGACCCATCCGCCGCCCAGGCATTAAAAATATATGGGCTGGCGCTTTTCCCCCTGGCTCTTTACAGCATTTTCACGTCTGCTTTGCGCGGCAAAGAGCAGATGGATATGTACGCCCTGCTTGGTCTGGCAGGCGCACTCATGCAGGTCGGGCTGGCATGGCTGATGCCGGCACTTAACCTGCCGGGCCTGGCGTTGGGAATGGTTATCATCCAGGTGCTGTTGACCATTCTGGCGGGTATTTTCTGCGCTACCCAGATTGCCGACTTTTGGAAAGGCTGG
The DNA here is from genome assembly GCA_026390035.1 of Chloroflexota bacterium. Taxonomy (GTDB): domain Bacteria; phylum Chloroflexota; class Anaerolineae; order Anaerolineales; family Villigracilaceae; genus UBA5195. The sequence continues at coordinate 29,018 of JAPLGT010000175.1, read as the reverse complement.
CACTTCAATGCGCGCGCCATGCCGGGTGTGCTGCGCTCCAGCGCACCGATCGGTTTATTGGCAGTCCTGGGGATGATATATCAGAAACTCAGCACCGGCATGCTATCCGCTTCGGTCGGTCCGGCGCTGACCGGTGGGTTTGCGGCTGCCCTGCGCGTGCTGGAAGCCTCCAAAAGCCTGCACATGGCAGTCTTCACAGCGCTTTATCCGGCCATGGCAAAAACCCAGACGAAAGCAGCGGATGCTCAATTTTTTCTACAACTCTGGAGCGGACTGCTGGCAGGCGCGGCGCTGGTCGCGCTTGGGATAAGCATCCTGGCCGAGCCACTTGTGAACCTCTTGTTTGGGGCAGATTTCTCAGCATCCATCCCCGCCTTGCGTATCCTGGCCTGGATGCTGGTACCTTATACGATCAACACCTTTCTCAGCCTTGCCCTGTTGAGCAGCAAGCAAGAAAAAAATATGATGATTGCGCTCACATCCAGCCTGGTTGCGTTGGTCGCGCTTAATCTATGGCTGATTCCACGCCTGGGATTAAGCGGAGCTGCCTGGGCTGCGTTAAGCGCCGAAAGCCTGCAGGCCGGGCTGCTGTTGTTACAATTGAAGAAGATTCACTGGTTTCAGGTCTTACCAATCAAAAGAGCAGATGCACATGAATTACCCGAATTATCCTGAAAAAACCCAATTTGAAGCATTGTTCAAGGCTGAAGACATCATCGCCTACCGCCGCCGGCTGGGACGCATGCCGGATATAGACTCACCACGCGCGGTTTTATTCTGCCTGGAACGTGGTCTTCCCGAAAGACTGCGCTGGCGGATCCCGGTACGCCGGGCGGGAAACATGGACGGAGATGTGCACGAAACCAAAAAGACGAAAAATAAAGTGGTCATCCTGACTAACTTCGGCAGCGGCGCTACCATGTTGGTTGAGCTGGCCGAAGAGTTTGCCGTGCTGGGCGCGAAAAAAATGATCGTAATGTCCTGGGCAGGTGCCTTGCAGCCACATCTGAAACCCGGCAATATCGTGATATCCAGCCGATCCATCCGCGATGATGGAGTTTCACAACATTATTTGCCGCTCGAAAAATATATCGACGGCGATGCCCTCCTGGCGGAACAATTGGGACAGGCCATCCGCGCGCGTGGCGCAGAATACGAACAAGGCACCACCTGGACTACATCGGCACCTTTTCGCGAAACCCGCGAAGAAGTTATGCGCTACCAGGCAGAGGCTGTCAAAGTAGTAGAAATGGAAAGTGCCGGTCTGTTTACCATCGGCAAACTACGCGGGGTCAAGACTGCATCAGTTGTCGTGGTCATGGACAGCCTGGCGACTCTTTCGTGGAAGGCCCCCGAAAAGCTGGATGGGATCTTCCACTCGCTGGAACTGGTTTACACAGCTGCCATTGATGTTCTGGCGCAGGATTAGTTCATGCCAGCCTGGAGCGCTTTTGCCTGCCCAACCTGCCACGCAAATCTTGAGCACAGAAATCCAGCTCTCGGACAGTCACCAGAACTGACAGATGAGTTATTTTGTGCCGCCGAGGGCTTGAGCTTCCAGCGCAGCGGCGGCATCTGGCGTTTCATATCCACAGAACGCGCCACCCATTACCATCAGTTTAAAGTTGAATACGAGAACATTCGCCTGGCCGAGGGACGCGGTTCGAGGGATGCAAGCTATTACCGTGCGTTGCCTCGCCAGGATCTGAGCGGCAGCATGTCGGTTGATTGGCAGATCCGCGCCACAAGTTTTGACACAATGCTCCAGCAGGTAGTGATGCCATTGGAAGCTAATGGCCGCAGCCTGGCGATACTCGATCTCGGCGCGGGCAACGGCTGGTTGTCGAACCACCTGGCCAAACGTGGACACCAGGTGGCTGCCGTGGACCTGCTGGATAACGACTTCGATGGGCTGGCTTGCGCGCAATACTTTCAGACCGAATTTACGCCCGTACAGGCAGAATTTGACCTTCTACCCTTCCCAAACAACACTGCCGACCTGGTCATCTTTAATGCTTCGCTGCATTACTCCACAAATATCCAGGCAAGCCTGGTTGAAGCACTGCGCGTACTCCGTGCGACCGGCAAACTGATTATCCTGGATTCACCGGTTTATCACACTGGCAGCAGCGGCCAAAAAATGGTTCAGGAACGTGAAACTCACTTCCAGGAGCGCTTTGGTTTTCCATCCAATACTCTGCAGAGCGAAAACTACCTGACCTACCAATTATTAAAAACATTGGCAGCGCCTCTCGCACTCCAGTGGAAGTTTATTACCCCTTTCTACGGCCTGCGCTGGATGCTGCGCCCTCTAAAAGCCTGGCTGCGGGCAAACCGGGAACCGGCAAAATTTCATATCATCGTTGGCTCCAGGTAAGAAACAAACCATGCCAGCGTTAATAGCAAATCCGCCCTTGCACACCACCGCAAATCGTTGTAAAACAGGATGTAGGCGCAGCCTAACCAGCTTTTGAAACCGTTGCACGAGCCGCCAGTTCGCGCAGCCACCTGGTCAATATACAGAATTATAAAGGCATTCAAAATGCTCCTGGAAAACTTTCACCCCCAATCTAAACTCGTCACCAGGCAAACCCGGATCACCCAAGCAAAATTCCCGGTCATCGATGCCCATAACCACCTGGCAGAACCCTTCGGAGGCGGCTGGGACCAACGTCCGCTCAGCGAGCTGATCGACCAGCTGGACGCCGCCGGGATCATCCATTATGTGGATCTGGATGGTGGCTGGGGCGAACATCTGCTGCATAAACATCTCGAGCACTTCAAGGCCGCCGCCCCTGAGCGCTTCAGCATTTTCGGCGGGGTCAATTGGTCAGAATGGCAAAACAGGGGCAGCACCTTCCCTCAATGGGCCGTAAACCAACTGAGAGCCCAAAAAACGCGCGGTGCAGAAGGACTGAAAGTCTGGAAACACCTTGGCCTGAAAGTGCGCGACGAAAAAGGCGAGCTGGTCAACGTCGATGACCAGCGACTGGACCCACTCTGGCAGTGCGCCGGAGAACTCGACCTGCCGGTCTTGATCCATGTCGCTGACCCGGTTGCTTTTTTTGACCCGATTGACGAAAATAATGAGCGCTGGGAGGAACTTGGTAAACACCCGGATTGGGCCTTCAACGGACCAGCCTTTCCAACCTTCATGCACATTCTGGATGGACTTTCCCGACTCGTCTCACGACATCCGGATACGACCTTCATCGGAGCCCACTTGGGCTGCTACGCCGAAAACCTGGGCTGGGTGGGCGCCTTGCTGGAGCGCTGCCCCAATTATCATGTGGATATTTCCGCGCGCATCGGTGAGCTGGGACGTCAACCCTACACTGCCCAACGCTTCTTCCAACAATATGCCGACCGGATCCTGTTTGGATTGGATATGGGTCCAGATATCGCTGGTTACCAGCTTTACTACCGCTTCCTGGAAACCGAGGATGAATATTTCAATTACAGCCCCAGCGAAGTACCACAGCAAGGACGCTGGTTCATCAACGCTATCAACCTACCAGATGAAATCCTGGCAAAAGTTTATTACCGCAATGCCGCCCGGCTTCTAAACAAGAATATTCCGTAAAATAATCACGAGGAGACCATCATTCAAGACCAAAATCGCATTTATCGGCGCCGGAAGACGGGCATTTCCGGTCTTTTTAATGCGACGGCTATGTTCTGGTATGCGGGCAGACAGTCGCTAAACCAACAACTTCACGAATATATTGGCTCACGTTATTTTTCTTCGGGTCTTTTCACCCTGATTTTTCTGTTCCAATGAAAGATAATCGCTGGGCTTCCCCGCACAGGGTGCCTTGTGCGGGGATATTGACCAACATTCACCTCATATTAATGAGGAATGTTTACAATAACCAGGTGAATCCGCAAGCATTTAACAATTTCCCGGGATAGAACTTGGGACAAGGAGAAAAACATGAATTTAGGTATTTTAGGTACCGGCGATGTTGGAAAAACGATTGGCACCCGCCTGATTGGACTGGGTCACAGCGTCAAGATGGGGTCGCGTACCCTGGATAATCCCAACGCAGAGGCCTGGGTTCAAGCAGCGGGCAAGCTCGCCTCACATGGCAGTTATGCCGACTGCGCCAGGTTCGGAGAAATTCTTTTTAACTGCACATCTGGCAGCGGTACGCTCTCAGCGCTGGGATCAATCAAAAATGCGGATCTGAACCACAAGGTGCTGATCGATGTGGCCAATCCGCTTGATTTTTCACGCGGCATGCCGCCTACATTAACAATCTGCAACACCGATTCGCTCGGTGAACAGATTCAGCGCGAACACAAGCTGCTACGGGTAGTCAAAGCCCTGAATACCATGAACGCAGACGTTATGGTAAACCCGAAGCTGGTGCCAGGCGATCATGATGTATTTATTTGCGGCAATGATGCAGATGCCAAGTCGCAAGTCACCATGATCTTGATGGAATGGTTCGGCTGGAAATCGGTCATTGACCTGGGTGATATCAGCGCTGCGCGTGGGATGGAAATGGTCCTACCGCTGTGGATCTCCCTGAGCGGCAATTTAGACACAAGCCTCTTCAATTTTCATATTGCAAAATAAAAAAACGTGAAAGAACTGGCTGTCACGTGAACCGCCCAGGTCAAAAATACCCACCTGCAGGCTTGCGCAGACTGCGATTATCCTGTATTCTTGGGGTAGGATAAGGATAGGCAAAATGAGCACAGAACAACCCAAGAACCCCCTGCACGGCATCACCCTGGAAGTGATCCTGACGCGACTGGTGGAGCAAATTGGCTGGGAGGAATTAAGCCAGCGTATTAATATCAATTGCTTCAAAAACGAACCCAGCATTAAATCCAGCCTGAAATTTTTGCGGAAAAACCCATGGGCGAGGGAAAAAGTTGAAAGCCTGTATATAAATTCCCTGTCTGGGCAAACAGTACGTGATTGACCCGGCCCTGGCCATGGCTGAGGTTGTCGTGGTTGGAGGGGGGCCAGCCGGCCTGATGGCTGCTGAGGTTTTGAGCGAAGCCGGGCTAAAAGTCCACCTGTATGAAGGTATGCCCTCTGTCGGGCGAAAATTCCTGGTGGCTGGCAAAGGTGGGCTGAACCTGACACATTCCGAGCCGAGTGAACAATTCCTGGCGCGCTATGGCCCGCGTCGTGCCCAGCTGGAACCCTTTCTTGAACATTTCGGAGCCTCTGAGCTGCGCACATGGGCCGAGGAGCTTGGCATCCAGACCTTCACGGGCACATCCGGGCGTGTTTTCCCAACCGGCATGAAAGCTGCGCCGCTCTTGTACCTCTGGCGGCAGCGCCTGGTCAGCACAGGGGTCATTTTCCACCTGCGACACAGCTGGTTGGGCTGGAACCCGGATAACTCGCTACGCTTTGAAACGCCCAACGGCGAGATCGCCGTCCAAACCCATGCGGTGATACTGGCACTCGGTGGCGCCAGCTGGGCCCGCTTGGGTTCCACCGGCGCATGGTCGCAAATCCTAGCTGCACGCGGCATCCCCCTGGCACCCTTCAAACCCACCAACTGCGGTTTCGACGTCAACTGGAGCGAACATTTCCGCACGAAGTACGAAGGCCAGCCGCTCAAACCGGTGGTGATCGAATTCACCAACGCCGCTAAAACCGTTTTCAGGCGTCAGGGTGAATTCATTATCACAGCCAGCGGCGTTGAAGGCAGCCTAATTTACGCGCTCTCAGCCCCCATCCGTGACGAAATCGAGGCCCAGGGCAGCGCCAGCATCCATCTGGACCTGTCCCCTGACCGGACGCAGATGGATCTGGAGACACGGCTGTCGCAACCGCGCGGTTCCCGTTCTTTATCAAACCACCTGGAAAAAACCACCGGGATCAAAGGGGTCAAGGCCGGCTTGCTATGGGAATTCATTCCCAAGACCGATATGAACGCACCTCAAAAATTAGCCGCTGCCATCAAGTCACTGCCCGTGCCCCTTATCAGGTCACGCCCGCTGGATGAAGCTATCAGCACAGCCGGTGGGGTCAGGTTTGATGCGCTCGATCAGCATCTGATGCTGATCAACCTGCCCGGCGTTTTTTGCGCCGGAGAGATGTTGGACTGGGAGGCGCCCACTGGCGGTTACCTGATCACCGCCTGCTGCGCCACCGGCCGCGCGGCCGCGCTGGGTGCCCTGACCTGGCTGGCTAATAGATAAAAGCTTCTGAATACTACGGATCGGATATATTAGCTGATCGCAAGAACGTTACAAGTAAGGGAAAAAATCTCCTGTCACTGGGACGCCTGGTAAGCAAAGAAATCCTGCGCAAAAACGCAGCAGTCTCCGAGGAAAACGCACATGAGCAACCAACCCATTATCAGTACCAAGCCGCTTGGCTTCGTCTGGGAGACCAGCGACCCATTTTTATTCTGTGTCCACCACCTCGACACCTTCCCCAAAGGCAATCAACAACTTGGGCCAGACGCTTCGCTGGCTGGCCGCGAAATTGGACAGGACTTCAACCCAAAGGATGGCTGGCGCATGTACCACGGCGAAACCGTCCCAGGCTTTCCAGCCCACCCGCACCGCGGGTTTGAAACTGTCACCGTTGTGCTGGATGGATTCGTGGATCACTCTGATTCGCATGGCGCGGCGGGACGTTATGGTCACGGCGACGTCCAATGGATGACCGCCGGCAGTGGTCTTCAGCATGCTGAAATGTTCCCTCTTCTCCAACAGGATGGCCCAAATCGCATGGAATTATTTCAGATCTGGCTAAACCTGCCAGCCGCAAAGAAATTTTCCGAACCGCATTACAAAATGCTGTGGGCCGAGGAAATGTCCAGGATTAATGTCAAAGACAGCCAGGGCCAATCCACCCATGTCACCCTGATTGCCGGTCAGTTGGATGACGTCAAGGCCCAGGCACCCGCCCCTGATTCCTGGGCGGCAGATCCTGAAAACGAAGTCGGTATCTCGATCATCGAAATGGATGCTGGTACCCGCTGGACCCTGCCGGCGGCCAGCCCAAACATAAAACGAAGCCTGTACTTTTTCTCTGGGTCTGCACTGCAGGCTGCCGGAGTAAGTATTCCTGGTTACCATGCCTTTGAACTAAACCCTGAACACGATATCCCCCTTGAAAGCGGGGCAGAACCCGTGCGCCTGCTCTTACTGCAAGGCCGCCCAATCGCAGAACCGGTGGCCCAGTACGGCCCATTTGTAATGAACACCCAGCAGGAACTTCGCCAGGCTTTTGAAGATTACCAACGTACCCAATTCGGCGGCTGGCCCTGGCAGCGCAGTGATCCGATCCATCCACGCACAGCCGGACGTTTCGCCAGGTATGCAAACGGCAACGAGGAAATCAAAGCGAGCTAACTACCGCGCACAGGCGTGATGTCTTTTACTGGCAAAAATAGTATCAGACCGGGTTATAAAACCAAGTCGAGTTTTATTCGAGCGCAGCACTCGCGGCAGTTGCTCTACCCGACAAACAAAGCTCTTCCAGACCCGTTCTTTGGATTTACTCACCGCTCTTTCGGAAAAAGTTTCCCAATCAACCAATCTGCCCGTTCTCTTGTGAGTTGAATACCAGGTTGACAAAAAAGATGGAGTTATTGGCGCATGTGCATGCACCAATAACTCCATCTTGATTTAAATTCTTACCTATCCGGATGGTTCCTTGCGATCGGCCAACACAAGCAGTGATTAATTTGACAATCTCTAATTTTCGTACAGCTGTGATACCCGCGAATAATTACCGCCAGTTCATGGAACAGACGTTAATCTGACTTCGTCAAATTAAGTACAAAAACAGTGTTGAGAAGTTGGGCTATCTGGCGAAAAATTGACAGATAAGGTCAGGCTAACCGTTCAGTGGAGGCAGGTCGGAAGCAGGAGCCGGATCGTTTCTTTCCATTCTGCGCATACCCCTCAAGATCGAATTGGTTTCATGCGTATTGACTGCCACATCCGCAAAAACCAGCAGCAACTGACCCCAAGCCGATGTACACATGCCCAGCAGGAACAAGACCAGCCCCAAACCTGCCATATAAAAACGCGCGTCCAGCAGACGAATATTACTGCCTGCCAGCAGGAAATTATTGGCAAGGTCAACCAGCGCAGCATTCTGTGCAAAACCATAAATCGCCGCCGCCACACCGCACAGCATGAACAGAACACCAATCACGATGGTCACAAACCCGTTAAACCGGACGAAAAAGTACATGGAACCTCCCGAGGAACAATTACGATTTTTTTATTTACAAATTATATAGAACAATTGCGAATCAGGAAGAATGTTACAAAAAACGGGTGTCAGCCAAAAAACTTCAATGCTTAATGGTAACACGATTAAGCAAAAATGCGCTCAACAAGGTGCACAGCGCCCCAAAAGCAAACATACCCAGGTACCCCAACCACAACCCCGGATGAGCCGCATTGAGACCGTCAATCAGCGGTCCTTCCAAGCGCGCCAGGGCACCCGCTCCGGCCGTAGCCAGGTTAGTCAGGCCCAGGTATTTACCCGATTCGCCTGCTGGAGCCAGCTGGTTTGCCAGCGCCCAACTGGAAGTCAGGAACAACCCGATGCCCGCACCCAGGACAAAACCGTACAACACCAACACGCTGGGCGAGCGGGCCAACCAGAGCAGGACAAATCCAAAGGAAGATAGAAAACTGGCAGCGTAAAGAATTCGCTTTGCGCCAAATTTATCCGCCAACCAACCACCCGCCAATGAAAGCAGCACCAGGGCGACAGTCAAAGCTGCCAGCAGATCCCCAGTAGTCTTGACCGGGTTGGTAACTTCCAAAACATCGCGCAGGTAATATTGGGCAAAAGCCTGCAGCCCATAAATCCCTAGCAAAAACACACCACGCTGGATGATCAGCCACCAGTAGGAAGCGTTCGCCCGAAAACCAGCGAGAAAATCATCTTGCCAAGCCCCCACCCGAAAACGATCCCACCATTCAGGCCACCAACCGGCGTGGTCGACCTGTTTGTCCGAAACATTCCGTTCAGCCGCTTCTTCCGGCGTTCCGAGCACAGTCACCGTCACAGAGGCCAGCACCACTCCGATCAGCAGCAGGATGATCAAATGGGCATCGCGAGACCGCGGGTCAAACAGATGCCCTGCTGCAAGCGAGGCAATGATCAGTGCGGTCATATCCATAAAAGTTTTTAACCCGCTAGCCGCGCCAACTCTATGCGCAGCCACCCGGTCCGGGAGCAGACCCTGGGCCGGGCCCTGACCAAGATTCGAACTGACCTGCAGCCCCACATAGCCCAAAAAAATCCATAACAGACCACCGCCCCAGCCTAACAGCGCCAGGAAAAAAACATCAATAAGTGTGCCAATCACCAGCAGCGGGCGTCTCTTTCCCCAACGCGAAACCCAGCCATCGCTCAACGCACCCGAGAGTGGCTGGATGATGGCCGCAACAAGCAGCCCACAAAACGTTAATAATCCCAGGTAAGAATTTTTCTGCCCATCGGGAACATAATTCAGCAGCAAGGCTGGCAAAATGAGCGGGTGCAAGACGTTCCATTTGAACGACAGCCCAACCCAATAAATGTTTAGCACAAGCAGTTCGCGAAAAGAACTCAGTTTTTTCATCGTTTTTGGTTATCGCCTGAGAAGCAGACCGAGATGAAGGCATGGCCCAGACTGCCTGGCTCGTCCAGTCAGATCCGTTTCAGCGGGTGGCATGGGCACGGATAACTTCCAGAAAAACTCTTTTCTGAGCTAATCCACCTACTACCTGCCTTTTACGGGTAACGGACAGACGTTTTTCCAAATTATCTTGTTTGAAGTTTCAGGTAGAAAAGGGCAAGTTATTTTTTCGCCGTTACTAACATTTTTTGGCGTACTTTATCAATATTGCACGAAGGTATCTGATCTGAAAATAGATTTTCAGGAAGACTACTTTGCAAATGAGATCACAAGTTCTGCCGCTGCTTGTGGTGTCTCTAGCGGGAAAAAATGACCCACATCTGGCAGGATCACAATCTTGCTGCCGGTTATCCGTTCTGCCAATAGATCTGCATTGGCAGGTGGAACAAGCTTGTCGTCTGCTCCGAAAATGATCAGCGTGGGGCTCAAAATTTGATTTAATCTTTGTTCAAAAGCAGCTTGCTCGCTTAATAGGCCCAGTCCAATTGCCATTTGGGCCTGGTAACCGGCTGCGTGGATCGGGTTTGCAAGGCGCCATTCCAACCATTCCTGAATTATTTCAGGATGCTTCTCTGCAAATCCGGGTGCTGTACTAATGGTCAATCCATTGCTAAAACGCGTCAACGGTTCACTACTGAGATCCGAGAGTACCTGCATGGCTTCGGGTGTAATAGGGATGTGATTTGGCCCGCCAAAATTGGTTGAACACAAAATTAATTTACTGACTCTATGTGGGTATTCAAGCGCAAATGCCTGGGCGATGAACCCGCCCATTGAGTGACCCATGATAATTGCTTTTTCAAGCCCCAGTCCGTCCAGCAGACCAGCCAGGTCTGCTGCCAGCATGGAAGCTGAGTAAGGACCAGCCGGCTTTTCAGTCAGACCGACACCACGATTATCGAAGGTGACGACCATAAACTGGCTCGAAAGAATCGGCACCATTTTGTGCCATTCCCAGACAGGATATCCCAGTCCGGCAATCAGAACAAGTGGGGTGCCAGAGCCATGAATTTCGTAATAAATCTCAATCCCATTGGCTTTTCGCGAAGTGATTGGCATAAAAATCTCCAGGAATATCAGGGGCACAATCTGACGGTTACTGCCATTGGTGCCTTAGTTCAGCTTTCATTACTTTGCCATAAGGTGAATAAGGCAGGGACGTAACGATCTCAACCCGGCGAGGAATCTTATATTTTGCCAGGCGACCCTGGCAGAAGGCCAGCAGTTCTTCTGCGGTTGAATGCTGCCCGGGTTTTAACATTACGATCATCAAACCCACCTCTCCCCATTTTACATCTGCCAACCCAATCAGGGCTGCGTCTGCCACAGCGGCGTGCTCGCGAAAAACAGTTTCCACTTCTACGGCATAAATATTCTCACCACCGCTGATGATCATGTCTTTAAAACGCCCGGCGATGTAAAAAAAACCATCCGTGTCCTGCCGGGCCATGTCACCGGTGTGGAACCAGCCACCTTTCAGTACATCCGCAGTTGCCTCGGGTTTGTTCCAATATCCGCTGCATACATGCTCGCCAGTAATTACCAGTTCCCCGATTTCACCACAGGCTACATCCTGCCCGTTGCCACCCAGCAGGCGCATTCCGCTATGAAAGATAGGTTTGCCCACCGATCCTGCCTTCGCCAAGGCTTCTGTATCAGTCATCGAAAAGCAGTTTACGCCAACCTCGGTCAAACCGTAACCCTGGCGCAGACTAACACCCGTTGCCTTACTCCAACTTTGGATCAAGGCTGGCGGACACGGGGCGCCCCCACTGACGAAAAAACGCACCTTGCTGAAATCCGCCGAGGCAAAAACCGGGGAATTCATCCATAGCTGGAACAAAGTTGGAACCCCCAAAATTACTGTGCAGCCTTCTCTGGCAATGACTTCCAGCGATGCGTTGGTGTCAAAGGTGCGCGCCAATAATATTCGTCCGCCTGCATAAAACAAAGGCACCAGGAAGACAAATAGACCACCCGAATGAAACATGGGAGTCAAAATTGGTGCAACGTCTTTTTCACTTAATCCCCATGATATGACGGTATTAATCGCATTCCATAGAATCTGCCGGTGGGGCAAGATGGCACCCTTGGGTCTGCCGGTTGTTCCGGATGTGTATAAAATACAATAAGCATCTTCGCCAGTCAGTACCGGGCGGATTGGTTCTGTTGTGGCTGCCTGCGCAAGAAGATCCTCATATTTTTCGGCCCCATTGATCTGCGCGTCTTCCAGGGAAATATAGGTCAGCGCGTTAATGACAGTTTCAGCCCTATCCGTTTCGCTGTGCGTATCTGCCTCGTAAAACGGTAGCTGCTTAATTGTCTCAACAAATTCTGGACCGGTGATCAGGAGCCTGGGCTGGCAGTCGTTGATGATGTAAGTCAGCTCACGGCTGGTTAAACGCCAGTTGAGTGGAGCAAAGATAGCCCCAATTTTGCCCAGTCCATACAAAAGATCAACATATGCAATCGAATTATGCGCCAGGATGGAAACCCTGTCGCCTTGTTGCACACCAAACCGCTCTCGCAAAAAATTGGCAACCTGGTTGGCGCGCGTATTGAGTTCTGCATAAGTGTAGCGTCTGCCGGTATGCAGATCATGCAGAGCTTCACGGTTAGGGGTCAGGCGGGCGCGATTGGTCAGTAGGTCAGCAGAGTGGGTCATAGACGGTTCTGGTTTTTGTTTGAAGCGATTAGTCCACCAGCAGGATTCTGAGTAAGCTTTTTAGTAAAAAAAGTATCAACTTTGACAATGTCAGAGTAAACGTTCGTTCTATGAGCTGGCGGCAATTATTGACGGGTATCCAGATTCAGATATTAACCATCACAAGCATAGTCAATAAATGCACGCGAATCGATGGACTTCCCTGTGGGTGGTTATGTTGCGGAAAAATATCCGCAACATAACCAAAAAAATAATTCTTATCCATCGGGGAGTGCTCCATCCATCCGCCTTTATTTACGGACGGGGTCGCTTCCCAAAGTCAGGAAACTCACCCCTGGCAGAACAACTGCTTCGCGAAAAGGAAAAAGGATGTTTATTGTGCGGTTATGCGACAAAACAGGCTGATTATGTGCCAACAACGATTCCGCCATCCACGCGAAGCGTTTCACCCGTAATAAAGGAAGCTTCGTCAGATGCCAGGAAGAGGTAAGCATTGGCTATATCGCGTGGTTCTCCCAACCGGCCGAGTGGGGTCCGGGCTTTCATACCGTCCAGAATTTTTTCTGGCATGGCGCTCACCATTTCAGTGGCGGTGAAACCCGGCGCAACCGCATTGACACGAATGCCGTACTTGCCAAGCTCACGTGACCAGACTTTGGTCATTCCGATAACGCCAGACTTGGTGGCCACATAGTTGGTTTGCCCAAAATTTCCATCCAGGCCAACGATGGAGGTCGCATTCAGGATAACGCCCCGGCCTTGTTTGGCCATGACCGGCGCAACAGCCTGCGTGCAGTTGAATACACCTTTTAGGTTAACAGAAATGACTGCATCAAAATCTGCTTCTGGCATTTGCCCGATAAGCTGACCTTCCTTAAATTTGATCAGCTGTCCATCACGCAAGATCCCAGCATTATTGATGATTACATCAATCTGACCATATCTGATGACGACAGCCTCAATCCATGTCTGAACTTCTGCACGGTTGGTTACATTGACTTTATAAAACGAAGCATCCACACCCAGCAAATTTGCGGTTTCCTGCCCAATAGTTTCATTCACATCGCAAATGACAACTTTGGCGCCTTCTTCTGCGAAGCGCTGGGCAGTTGCTTTTCCAATTCCGGCTGCCCCGCCGGTTACAAGCACAACCCTATCTTTCATGCGCATAGAGACTCCTTTTGTTAAAGTGTAAATTTATCGATATCAAATCGAAAAAAACAGAACGACAGAATTGTCGCCAATTTTCATCATAAATCTTCTGTAGTATCCACTGATGGCAAAACCGCATCGCGAAAAGAATAAAAAATGTTTATAGCGGTGCTTTGGCGGCAAAACAGGCTGGTTATGAGTGAAACCGATGGACCCGAGCGGTAATACCTGCTGCAATATGCCTGCTAACCCAAGACGCGAAATGCAAGATAGGTCTTTTTTCGCTCGTTATCACCAGTTTCAATAAAATCAACCTGAAGATCCGTACCAATTTTTATTAACTCGGGTTGGGTCGGATCCAGCCCGTTTATACGGGCGCTGATCGAGCTACCCTCATCCAACATAACGATCCCAGAAATGTAAGGGTGTGAACGGTCGAATCCTTGTTCCAACATAAAGGTTGGCCCGCTATGGATAACTGTAAAAGCTGCCAGTTTGCCTTTACCATTGGTTTCTACCCAATCAAGCTGATCTCCGAAACATTTGGGGCAAATTGCACGCGGTGGAACATACATACTGTCGCATTGTTTACAGCGTACGCCCATCAATTGATGTTCTTCAATGTACTGGTTAAAGGCTGCTGCTGAGAACGGCCGGGGTGCTGAAAATTCACTCATTTTATGTATGCCCTTATGCCCTGCGTTCAAAAACATGCACAACGCAAGTGGAACCGGTCGCTCCAACGTTATGAGTCAAGGCGAGTGAGATATCACCTGATACCTGGCGTTCGCCGGCTTCCCCGCGCATCTGTTTCCATACCTCGACCACCTGGGCAACCCCCGATGCACCCACCGGGTGACCCTTGGCTTTTAAACCGCCAGACGTATTGATCGGTTTCGAGCCATTGCGGGCAGTTATTCCATCTTCAGCCGCCTTGAAACCCTCACCTGGGGCAAAAAATCCCAGGTCCTCCCCGGCAATCACCTCGGCAATCGTAAAACAATCGTGCACTTCGGCGATGCGGATATCATTAGCGCTTACTCCAGCCATGGCATACGCATCAAACGAGGCTTTTTTTGCGGCGAAGAATGAAGTCAGGTCTGCCCGGTTGTGCAGAGCAGTGTCTGAAGCCTGTCCGCTACCGATGATATGAATGGGGTGATCACTGAACTCGTGAGCTCGTTCAGCAGCGACCAGCAGTACAGATGCGGCTCCATCCGAGACCGGGGAACAGTCGAACAACCGCAAAGGCCAGGCGACCATGGGATTGCCAGAATCAGAGTGTAGGAAATCCCAGATATCGGCCCATGCTGGGGCCGGCTTGCCTTTCTTGATAGCTGCTGCAATGCGCCCTTCCATCCATTGTTGAATAGTCACACCAAATTGAGCGTTCGGGTTGAGGGCCGCATTTTCATGGTTTTTAATGGCCACATTCATCAAGTGTTCGGGTTTCATCCCATAGCGCTGCATGTATGCGCTGGCGATGGCAGCATAGAAACCCGGAAAAGTGAACCCGGCTGGAATTTCAAAGAGCAGGTCGGCGGCAGTGGCGAGGGCTTCGGTCACGGCCGCTGTATTGAGTGCAGTCATCTTTTCGGTGCCGCCAACAAGTACGACATCTACCATGCCAGAGGCAATGGCAATCACACCCTGGCGCAAAGCAACCCCACCTGATGCGCAGGCATCTTCCACCCGGGTTGCCGGGATGGGTGTCAACCCCACGGCGTCAGCCATCAACGGGGCAATGTGCGCCTGGTGTTCGAATTGATCACTGCTGAAGTTCCCAACATACAGAGCATCAATAATTTTTGGGTCAAAGCCCTTGTTAACCGAGATCGTCATCGATTTGTAGGCTTCCACGAACAGGTCACGGCTGTTTTTATCAGGGAATGCTACAAATTTTGACATTCCTGCGCCAACTACTGCGACACCACGTGGAAGAGGCTTATTTCTGGTCATGTTGGAATTCCTTAATGTTTCAATAAGTGGGGAGTAAAAGGTTGTTTATTTCACACCTCTCACTCCCCACCAATTACTAAGCGGTGATCGTCTTAATGAATACAGCCATGAACTCGGCTGGTTTCTCAACATAAGGGGTGTGCCCAGTTTCGGCAATGACGACTTCTTCGAAATTGCCGTACTGTTCCAAAATATGACGAGTCTGGCCAACCATCGGTTGGGGAGGGTAGATATCCTCACCGGGCCAGCCCGGAACATAGCCCATTTTACCCAGGGTGCCGAGATCGAAGAAGGATGTATCCGAGACGATCATGTCAGAATCGCCACGCACCCACAACATGGCAGGTTTGGGGCTCGAATTAATAAATTTCGTAACGGAATCGCCGACGTATTTGGGAGAGAGTGCGTTAATCGGACCATAATTACCAGGCGCCACATTCGGCCAGTTGCCAGAAGGGACGAAATCGCCCGGGTATTTATCGCCGCCCACCTTTTCGGTCATCAAAGATGAGAGTAGATCTTCCTCGCGCGCAGGTACGAATGGTGGTTTCCAATAGAAGGAATTCATTACGACACGTGGCGAGGCCTGTGGGTTATCACTCGAACGGTCACCAGCGGCCATCAGTTTTGGAAATTCCGGATTGACAACACCACCACCCGAGCCCGCACAGTCATCGTAACAGGGCTGTCCATCGATCCCCTTTGATCCACCAAAACCATAGGGTGAGCCAGGGTTGACAACTGTGCCACTCAGAATGCGGCCAGGGGCACTTGCCACAAGGTTAAAGACCAGGGTTCCGCCCATGGAGTGACCCGCAACATGCGCTTTTTCGATTTTGAGTACATCCATCAAAGCCAGGATGTCGTCGACCCAATCACCGGCACCGCGAGTAGCATCAATCAGTTTATCTTCAGTATCGCCGTAACCACGCAGATCTGGTGCAATACCGCGGAAACCAGCTGGGAGTGCAAGCATGATTTCTTCCCAATACGTCGCTGATGACGCATTGCCATGCAGAAACAAGACTGGGGTACCGTTTTCGGGGCCGCTAAAAAGAACATGGGTACGGATGCGCGGGGTATCTACCATTTTAGAGCTGATGCCGGGCAAAGTTGGAACAGATGACATGATTTTCTCCTTTTCTAATTGCTGAACTGTTGGCGTAATTCTCGCTTGAGAATTTTGCCTGCCGCTGAAATGGGCAGGGCTTCCATGAATGCAACGGATTTTGGAACTTTGTATTTCGCCAGGCGAGCGGAAATAAATTCAAGCAGTTCCGCTTCGCTAACGCTCAACCCTGTTTTTGTAACCACGCAGGCTTTTCCTGTTTCACCCCAAATTG
Organism: Chloroflexota bacterium; assembly: GCA_026390035.1. Lineage (GTDB taxonomy): Bacteria > Chloroflexota > Anaerolineae > Anaerolineales > Villigracilaceae > UBA5195. The sequence continues at coordinate 12,270 of JAPLGT010000175.1, read as the reverse complement.
GGTCAGGCAGACCGATGACTGCACACATATGCACTGCTGGGTGTTGGTAAAGTATTTTCTCAATTTCGGCAGGGTAAACATTCTCGCCACCGCTGATGAACATGTCTTTTTTACGATCCACAATGAAGAAGTAGCCTTCATTATCAAAACGGGCTACATCCCCCGTATGAAAATAACCGCGCTCATCCAGTGCCGCACTGCTTGCCTCTGGATTGTTAAAATAACCGGAACAGTACGAGGGGCCTTTTAAAATCAGTTCACCTTCGTGATCTGCGCCAAGAAAATTATTGTTGTCATCCACAATTTGAGCATCCACAAAAAAGTTTGGGCGCCCGATCGATCCAGCTTTGCGGATAGCATCCTCAGGGGCAAGCGCAAAGATACCCGGTCCGAATTCTGTCATCCCAAAGCCCTGTTTAAAACGTAACCCTTTTTCGGCAGTGTATTTTTCCACCAGAGAGATGGGCAGGGGTGCCCCGCCAGATGTGCAAAATCGCAGCAAAGAAAGGTCTGCCTCGGCCCAGTTGGCTGCGGTCGTCAAGGTCTGGTACATGGTGGGTACCGCAGCGAAAATGGTTACTTTCTCACGCTGCAGCAGGTTCAGCACCTGGACCGGATCAAAATTTCGGATGAGAACGGTGGTACCACCGAAGATAACCTGAGGCAGAGTATAAACAAATAATCCCCCAGTATGGAACATGGGGAAGACGTTTAGATAAACATCATTATGGGTCACATCGTGAATGACTGTGTTAAGTGTATTCCATGCAATCATACGGTGCGAGACTTCTGCTGCTTTGGGCAAACCGGTTGTTCCGCCGGTGAAAATCAGTGCAGCGATATCCTCTGCTTCGATTGTTTCACAGGTGACTGGGCTATCCAGCCCTGCATCCAACATGGATTCAAAATGCAAGCTGCCGGTTATCCCGCTGCCTTCGATATGCAGAGTGATCAACCCTGGTTGCGCCTGGAAATGCGTGCTAATCTCCGCTGCGCTATTTCTAAAATCGTCGGAGAAGATCAGGGCTTTTGGCGTAGCGTACTGGAAAATCTCCAGCAGCTCATGCCAATTTAGACGCCAATTCAGCGCGGTATGGATTGCCCCAAGTTTGGAGCAGGCGAAAAATGTATCGAGATGTTCGTAACCATCTCTGGCCAATATCGCCACCCGGTCACCTTTGCCGATACCCTGCGATCTCAGCCAGTTTGCCAGCTTATTGGCGCGGTGATTGGCTTCACGGTAAGTCAACCGCCATTCGGGGGTTTTTCCCGCGTCAATAAAGGCTGTTTTTTCTGGTGAATATAATTCCCGTCTTGCAAGGTAATCGCCGATATACATAAGAGCTCCCGTCGAAACAGAATGTACGGTTATCTTTAGCTTGTCCACCGCCAGACGGATGCAGCCATCGTGATCCCGCCTCCACTGGCGCAAAACAGGATTTTTTCTCCCGCTTTTGGTCCTTTTCCCTGTGCAATCGCATCATCCAGGGCCATAACCACGCACGGTGACCCGGTATAACCCCATTTATCCATGATCCAATGCGTTTTAGAGATAGGCTGTTTTAATAGTTCCATCATAAATTCAATTGTGCGCAGGTTAAGTTGGGTAAAATAGTAATGGTCAATGTCGTCAAAGTTTAAACCGGCTTTGTCCAATGCGCCCTGCATTAGTTTTGGCCAGTATTCGGTGTTAAATGTTTTCGGAAATTTTTTGACGAATTCAACCTTGGGGCCGCCAAAATTCGAGAAATTTTCCTGAGTTACGGGGCGAAAAGTGCCACCGCTGTAAATCCCCAATGCATCATGGAATGAGCCCACCGCCAGCAAATTACTTCCTAAAAAACCACTTTCAGGGCCAATACCAAGTATCACGGCTCCAGCGCCATCTGCAAATAGATTGGCGGTCTTCTTGTCGCTCAAGTCCAGATAGCGGCTCATGCCATATCCGCCTGTAACCAGGATGTACTTGAAAGTAGGTTCGGTCAATAAGTATCGCGCCCCCTGATCCAGAGCTGTCACCCAGCCAGCGCAGGCGGAATTAATATCATAGCAACCAGCTTTTTCTGCTCCCAGCTTATGCTGTACCACCGCTGAGGTGGATGGAGATAGATAATCTGGGGTATCGGTTGATACGATGATCAGGTCCAGGTCGGCAGCGGTGATCCCTGCGCGTTCGAGAGCTTTTTGGGAGGCCTGTACGATCAAGTCTGAAGTAACCTGCTCTGGTGACATCCATCTGCGCTCACGAATACCCACATTTGCAAGCAGCCAGTCGGAGGTATTGTCGCCCAGCATGGCATCCACTTCGGCATTGGTCACAATCCGTTCCGGCACATAACTACCAGTGGCAATAATTTGTGGATTACGGGGCATTATTTAATCCTATAAGGAAAATCAGTTATTTCAGTGATCTGCTCGTGCAAGCACTCCGCCCAGTGTCTGAGCGGGAAGCTTGCACCACAAATAAATGAGTTCATTGTTGAATTTCAATAAAATTAGCATAACACATCAAAGTAACAGGCGGGTTACAAATATTATGAGACTGCTTTACCCAATTTTCAGCACAGGTTTCAGATGTTCATAACCAATTCTTGATACATTTTTTCTGTTTCATGGGCAGGACTTACATCCAATTCTTCACGCAGGATCTGGACACAGCGCTGATAGATCCGGCCCACCTGGCCATGGTCGCCCAGTTTGTCGTAGGCCAGCATCAAATGACGGTAAGCGCGTTCCCAACAGTTGTCCTGGGCCAGCACACGTTGTGCCAGGCTGATAGCCTCGGCATAACGGCCCACAGTTAACATCTGTTCCGCCAATCGATCGGAAAATTCCAGGAACAATGCCGCCAGTTTTTCACGTTCTTCCAGCACCCAGGGTTCATAAAACGCTTCCGACAGATATTCGCTTGTGTAAAGTTTGAGTGTGTTTTCCAGCTTGAAAATTTCATTCGGTTTCGGGCTGATTTTATTGTTGAGCCAGAAGTTTTGTATATCCTGAAGGCTTTTTAGAAATTGTTCGGCATCCAACCACAGGTCAGCATCTGGCCTGAGGATATAAGTCGAGCCTGCGCGCTGGATAAATGCTGAATCGGCTCCGGGTTCGCGGTCTGGTTCCAGTACCTGAAGTAGCGTGTTTAGTGTGGTTTTAAAATTGCGTTGTGCAGTCAGCGGATCCGCTTCGGGCCATAAAAATTCACAAATTTGCTCACGCTCCAGGGTTGTGTGGCGAAATGTCAGCAATATCTGAAAAAGCTGGCGAGATTTTTCGCGCCGCCAGCCATTGGCTGGAATGAGCACGGCCCCACGCCAGACCTGGAATTCGCCGAAAGTCTGCACTTTTAATTGGTAACCTGGGTGTAGCTCCAGGTTACCCAACCCCAGCTTTTCCAGTAGTTTACCAGGGTAGCCAGTTTCCAAATTATTTTGGCGGGCATATACCAATAGCGGGACAAGCATGCGCTCATCAGGCACTCCGACGAACGATGGGTTCGCGAACAGGAAATCATAGTCTTTGCTGCGACAGGTTGACAGAACTTCCGGTAAAACCTGTGCCAGACGTTCAAATTGCTTCTGTTTGAAATAACCCAGGCAAAGCCAGATACGAGCGGCACTGCGTCCAAAAGGATCGCTACATTCCTGAAAACCTGCAATCGCACGGTTAAGCCATTGTTCTGCAGCTTCGTAACGCGCCGCCAATGACAGGCTGGCTCCCATTGTCAGGCGCGTCAGAGATGCAACCCATTCATCTCCTGCCAGGTTGGCGAGCTCAATTGCTTCTTGCGCATATTGTTGGGCTTTGATCAGGTCACCCAGATAGCCATACGAACGGCATAAACCCCACCCAGATTCAACCAACAGGCGTGAGATGGGCAGAGTCCGGCTGATTTCGATACTTTTTTCATATTGTTCACGCGCGCGCAGATAATTTTCTGTGCCGCCAAACAACATCAATGCATGACCCTGGCGTATGTGCCCGACCGCTGTCACGAAAGGCGCTTTCAGATCATCACCCCGCTGTTTACCTTCCTGAGCTGTCAGATAAGCTTGCTCACCCTGGCCCATGAAAGCATGGATGAGTGACAGGATCAACATTGTTTCGCGATGTGCGCGTGGTGTCAACACGGGCTGTTGTTTCTCAGCTTGGGCTCTTTTTTCCAATCCAATTTTTGCTTCTACCAGACGACCCGTGCGCAGCCAAACCCGAAAAAGCAGTTGGTCGTTGGATGGACCTTCCTGCCTTAGGTCGTCAGCTCTTTGTTGCAAACGTTCAGCATCGAGCACATGCCCGGCGTTTAATTTATTTTCAGCGAGCAGTTCGAATAAACGCACCTGCGATTCGCGATCTTCAAACCCGTCACTTAACCGAATGGCTTTTTCCAATATTTCTTCTGCCTTGCTGGGATTAACTGTATCGAGATAGACACGCGATTGACCACGCAGGGCTCGCGCTGTACCATCCTGTTTTCCCATTGCCCGCCAGACCGTTTCGGATTGGGTGTACCACCCCAGGGCTTCTTCAAAACGACTATGCAGGCGGGCCAACTCTCCCAGTGTAAAAATAAGTCCCGGGTGCTGTTGCAAAATTTCCGGTGGCAGGCTATCGATGTAAACCGCCAGTGTATCCAGACGGCCGCTGCCTGGCAGGCTAATAGTATACGAATCCAGCAAATCTGCCATATCAACCCAGGCATTGGCCTGCATCAGATGGTACAGCGCTGCTTCAGGATTGTTGTGTTTCAAGAAATAATCCGCTGCAACCTGATTCCATGCCAGGCGCTGTTCCCGGTCAGATTGTTGCCCCAAAAAGTGATGGAAAATATGGTGATAGCGCAGGACACTCCCTGCACTTTCAACCACGAACAGATCCTGCCGTTTCAAGTAGGCCAGCATAGCCCTAGAATCCGATGCGTTACACAATGTATCGCAGGCTTCTGGTACCAGCTCACGCAGCGTAGCTGTTACCAGCAAAAAGTCGCGGATATCTGCAGGCTGTCGCTGAAAAACTTCACGAGCCAGAATGTCAAAAAGTACATCCAGTGAATACGGCCCCGAATTCCAACTTGCAGCTTGTTGGTCTAAAAGTTTTTTTTCTACCAGTAAGTGTTTTGGGAATTCGATGGTTGAGAGTGATTGATTGCGGATGCTTTGCCAGATAAGTTGCAGTGCTATCGCCCAGCCTTCGGTATATGTGATGAGTGCATCAACTTCGTCATTACTCAGCTCAATGCCATATTGATTGGTAAATAAGGCTGCGACTTCTGCACCATTAAATAAAAGCATCGCCTGATCCAGGTAGAGTACATCCCCTTGTGCTCGCAGGCGTGAGAGCGTCGGAAGGGTGACGGGGAGACGTCCAGAAAGTAGGAAATGTAGTTTGGCAGGTGCTCTGGCGATTAGCCGGTCCAGAATATGGACTACCTCACCATTTTCTGTCACAAGATGTGCATCGTCTAATACAAACAGGATCGGCTGCTCAGAGCCTGAGCTCAGACAGTTTATAAAATCATCGACCACTTCACGCCAGTGTAAAGGTCCCTGGGTTCCATCCCAGGTATCAAGGGCTGCCAATGGGAGGCTGAAAATACCTGGTAATGCCCGTTCGCTGGCGTGGCAGAGGTGCAGGAGAAACACAAGCGGGTCATTGTCATCTTCGTAAACCTGGTACCAAATTAATGAAGAAATTTCCCGGGTCAATTCGATCAGCGCCGTACTCTTACCATAGCCTGCTCCGGCCTGAAGGATGGTCAACCGGTAGTCAACCGACTGCCTTAACGCCTGCAACACGCGTGGCCTAGATAATGTCCGCGCATTAAGCGGTGGCGGTGTAATTTTGGTGCTTAAGACTCGTGAATGGAGCATGGTCAATACCTTCGCCAAAATTGGTTGTAAAGAAATTGGGCTTTTCGAGTACGGTTGAAGTCTACAACAACCCAACAAACTCGAGCAAGCCCATGCCAGAGATTTTAGCACTTTTACAAAATATTACAGCTCTTTTAGAACCGACGAATTACGTATGTGATCGATGCTGAGCGGCTGACCTTTAGTCGCAGCTTCGTTTTATGAATTTCGCGGATTTACTCACAAGCTCTTCATTTTGGCAATTAACCATTCTGGTTCTGCTGCTCGAATGATTAGAAATCGATGGCTTGCCCACAAAAAAAAACTCTTTCACCCCTTTCCCGTTTTTGCGAGACCTGGATGGACGTTGAAGTGCCCCTCGGCCTGCTGATAACATTTTCCAAGCGCTGGATCCAGGGTTAGACCCGCATGTGGCCATTTTCAAAGGGCATATTTCCTTGAAAAACACCAAACAGAAAAATCTTCGCTAGCTGGGAGACCCCATGATTTAAAATACTTAAAAAAATGGGACGGCACTTGAGTGGCCGTCCCATTGTGATTTTACCAGGCGTAAGCTTCAGGCGCTTCCCCGCCAGGACCGGGGAAAATTTCATCCAAGCTTTTGAGTGCTGCTTCATCCAGTTTGATCTCAAGCGCGCGCAAAGAACCATTCAGTTGATCCAGCGTGCGCGGCCCGATGATCGGTGCTGTTACAACCGGGTTGTGCAGCAGCCAGGCCAGGGCCACATCAGCGGGTTGTTCGCCCATGTTCTTGCAAAAAGCTTCCCATTTTTCCAGCCTGTCACGGAATTTCGCAATCTCTTTCTGGGTGTCTTCAGAAGCACGGCGACCTTTTTCGATCTTCTCAAGCACACCACCCAGCAAGCCACCCGCCAGCGGCGACCAGGGGATCAGACCAAGGCCATAATCCTTGCAGGCCGGGATGACTTCTAACTCCACCATACGGTCATTCAGATTATAGAGGCTCTGTTCGCTGGAAAGCCCCATAAAGTGCCGGGCCTTGGCAGCTTCATTGGCCTTGGCAATATGCCAGCCGGCAAAATTAGATGAGCCCACATACAAGATCTTACCCTGTTGAACGAGCACCTCGCAAGCCTGCCAGATCTCATCCCAGGGGCTCAACCGGTCAATGTGATGAAACTGGTAAAGATCAATATAGTCAGTTTTCAGACGTTTGAGCGAGGCATCGCAAGCCTGGCGGATATTCAACGCAGAAAGGCGCTGTTGATTGGGCCAATCGCCCATGCGTCCATAGAGCTTGGTAGCCAGCACGGTTTTCTCGCGCCGCCCGCCGCCTTGCTCAAACCAACGCCCAATGATTTGCTCGGTAACACCTTCGCCAAGTTTCCATCCGTACACGTTGGCAGTATCGAAAAAGTTGATGCCCAATTCGATGGCCTGATCCATAATGGCAAAACTGTCTACATCCGTCGTCTGCGGACCAAAGTTCATTGTACCCAGGCACAAGCGGGATACTTTCAGACCAGTACGGCCAAGTTGAGTGAATTCCATGGTTTTCTCCTTCATGAGTTGTACTATTAAAATATGAAGTTTTCCGGGTTGTTATTCGACATCCGGAAAGCTATTTTTTGAACAGATCCTGGATAGTCGCGTCCATCAGATCGAAAACATCCGCCGTGGTCAGATAGGGGAAACTTCTGGAATAGGCAATAAATCCATCGGCCAGAACTTTATCCGCCAAGAGCCATTGGTCTGTTTGAGGGTACCCCTTTGCATCCGGGATCAGGTCCAGAGCCGCCGCCCACTGCGGAATGGTGGTTGTATCGGTCTTAAGCAAATTGATGGCCGGGGTGGTAACCGGCAGCAGCCCTGTACCGCGTGACCAATTCGCTTGATTTTTTGCTTCCAGCATCCAGCGCATAAACAGCCAGGCCGCCAACTGACGGGCGTCGTTCGATTTAATAACAGCGTAATCGAGGCCATAGGCCGCAATGACAGGTGCCTTACCAGGGAAAGGGAGCAGGGTCCAGCGATCGGAAGAGACAGCCGCACTGAAAGCAGCGTTCTGTTCGGCAATCTCACCCAGGCTTCCGGTAATAAAGAGCGCACGGCGCGAAGCGAGATGCTCAAAATTTGAGGCCGTATCAGGCAGCCAGGCGCAGTTATCTTCGCGCAACTTCGAAAAATATTCAAGCGCGGCAACGTTCCCGGGTGTATTGAAGTGGAACTCGCCAGCCGAAAAGACCTCGCCACCCCCGGCCACCAACCAGGCGTATGGGCTCTGCCAGTTATCATCCACATCCAGAGCCATGCCGCCAAACCCGTCGTTGGTAAGATCGGCATCCTGTTTCCAGAAAGCATTGGCAGCGCAGGCCTGCTTACGGAACTCATCCGCAGTTTGCGGGGCGGTTGCAAAACCCAGGTCCTTCGCAAAACTGCGATTGTAAAAGATGAAACGCGCCGAACGCGCCGCTGGAAGACCATAGCGAACAGCATTCACGGTGGACTGGGCGCCAAACGCAGCCGGCAGATCAGCGAGGGATAACCCGATTTCGGGCTGCTCAACGTAAGGCGCCAGATCGATAACCTGCTCTTTCCAGGCCAAAATTTGCTCCGGCAGCGCCACGACAATATCAGGTCGATCCAATGTCGGCAGAGATTTTTCAACCGCAGACGTGAGCAGGTTCAGGTTGCCATGGGAAACAACATTGACACGAATACCCCATTGGTTGGAAAGATTAAATTCACTCGCCATCTGTGCTAGCAGACTCGCTGATGAGCCATCCCAACCGTGCCAGATCGTGACAACCACACCCTGCAGTGCATCCGGGCTGATGCCCAGACTGCGAGTGCGGGTGGGTGTTGGGTATGGCGTCCGCGCCAGCGGGGGCGGCAGGGTGGCAGCAGCTCTGGTTGGAGTTGGTTGTGATTGAGCACTCAACAAGGTAACCGTCGGGCTGCAGGCACCCAACAAGCTGGCCATAAAGAGCAGCAGGACGATGGATCGGCGCATAGGGCAGTTTATCAAAGTGAGATCAGCGGAACCGGGATAAAGACAAGGATGAAAACCAGGATCATAAAATACGCCACGGCCTTGCGGGTTGGATCGAGCTCAGTGATCTGATCGAGTGGTTCAGCCGAACGGCGTCCCATAAAGAACAGCAGCGCCACCCACAACCACCACCCACTCCAGAAAAATCCGAGAATACCCATCAAACCCAGGATGACCGGCAGAGCGTACTTAAGGCGCTTGCCAAAGAGCACATACATGACGTGGCCGCCATCCAGTTGCCCAGCCGGAATAAGGTTGAGAGACGTCACCAGCAAACCGGCCCAACCAGCCATGGCAACCGGTGAAATGAACACATCTGTCCCCCCTGTTGGCACAGGCAAACCTGTAAAAAAATACTTTAGCCAGTAAAGCACCGGTGAAATATTGCCATAGCTAGCGGGAGCGGGCAAAAGCTGTCCAAAGACGGCAAATTTTGCGAGCAAATACAAAATCGAATTACCTTCGATAAAACCGCCGGGCGAGGGCAGCACCGGACCCGTTTTGGAGCCCAGCAGACCGAGCAATACCACGGGTACGGCCACCACCAATCCAGCCAGGGGGCCAGCAATGCCAACATCGAACAGAATGCGCTTGTTGCGAGGTAGTTCCTTCCAGACGATGACAGCCCCCATTGTGCCCAGGAGCGTGGGGAAGGGGATGAAATACGGCAGGGTCGCGGCGGTATTATGGCGACGCGTCATCAGGTAGTGACCGAATTCATGCGCCAGCAATATGCCCAACAGACTGACCGCAAAGGGAATGCCGCCATGCAGCAGCGAGAGCCAAAATATCTGCGAGCTGGAAGATGCTCCAGCCAACTGAACAGGGTCGGTATAACCCATTCCGGTCCAGATCACGCTGATAACGGTCAGCAGAAACAGGCCAATATTCAGCATAATATTCGATGGCTTCGGATCTGGCAGGCTGGCAGTAATAAAAATGACATGCCCATCGTCTTCGCCCTTGCGAAAAAGTGGCATTAAATGATATGGGCGCAGCCAGGCTAAAAGCTGGTCGAAGGCTTCGATCGAATCCACCAGAAGCTCGCCACGATAGCGAACCAGAAAATCTGCGCCGGTCTCACCCAGGGTGAAATCGGCGATGCGAAAGACCCGCGCAACAAAAGAATTTAGTACATCCTGTTCAGGGAGTGTCATGGGAACCCTATAAAGTTATGCGCTGGAAAGCCGGAGCATGATCAGGCTTGATTTTCTTTCTTCAGCTTTCCAATTGGAATTTGAAATTACTGACCTCTTGTTTGTTATACCCGGAAATCCCCGGGTTTCCCCACCGGTGAAATAGTGGAATTTATAGCGGGAGTGCATGGGAGTCGAACCCACCCTGGACCGCAACGCGACCCAATGCCGATTTTGAAGAACGGAAAGCCCACCGGGACTTATGCACTCCCACCCACAAGGATACCTTAAGTCAGGGAAAATGGGGGGCATGGATTTGGAATTGGGGTCAGGGTTTGAGCTGCAGCCAAAGCCTGTTCATATAATCAGCACCATAAAAGAAGAAAACGAAGGTCAGTGTCGTCGCACAAAGAACAGCCAGGATCGTTAAAGCGCCGGTCCAAATGCCAACCAGAGCCATGCCGCGCCCCTTTTGGCCCCTGGCACGCAGTTGCTGCAAAGCCCTGAAACCTGTCAGCAGGGCAGCACTGCCCAGCAAGATGGCAGCCGGGTAGCAAACCCAGGCGCTCAAAGGGATCGGGAGTAAGCCAATACAAAAAGATGAAAACGTCAGGGCTGCAAAAAGGAAACTGACCAGGGCAAGCCTGTTGGCGCTACTACCAGCCTGTATGTTCTTGGTGGAAACAGTCGAAGGGATCATGTCATCCTGATATAAAAAAAGACCGCCCTAAAGCGGTCCTTTTCAGTCGGGGCGAAGAGATTTGAACTCTTGGCCTCTTGCACCCCATGCAAGCGCGCTAGCCGGGCTGCGCCACGCCCCGATTTATTACAACGGCAGGCCTCACCGCCCGCGGTTTTGTGTCCCGCGAAGGGCTATTATAGCCGTCTTTGGATAATTTTGCAATGTATTCTTTAAACTTCAATTCGCCAGGTTGCCGTGCGCGCAAACTAAACCGGCACAAGCATCTCGCTGGTTTCAATCCCCTCGGCTTGCAGGCTGCCGGAGGACATCTCGCGCAGATCTGCCTGGAAAACCGGGTAGTCATCGACCGGAAAGCGCAAAGTCATGGTCACATCAGCCCCAAATTCTTCCCCCAGGATGGCTCCGTTCCGCCGCCCTGCCAGCAAGCGAATGCGCTCCAGAAGGTTATAGGGCAGCGCCAGCATAGCAACCTGCACCCGCATTTTCCGTGCCCGAGGCACATCCCGGACCACCAGCTGGGCAGATTCTGTATAAGCCTTCACCAACCCACCCGTTCCCAGCAAAGTCCCGCCAAAATAGCGCGTGATCACCAGCACAAGGTCACCCATGCCACTGCCGCGCAGGACCGCCAGCGCCGGACGCCCGGCGGTGCCCTGCGGCTCGCCGTCATCAGAGCAGTAATCGGTAAGATTATTCCCGCCGCCAATAATATATGCTGAGACGTTATGGCTGGCTCCGGGGTATTCCTGACGAATTCGCTTAACAAATGCTCGGGCTTCGTCGGTACTGAAGACCGGCGCCAGGCTGGCTACAAACCGGGAATTTGCCTGGATATGTTCGCGCCGGATTTCCCCGGCAGGGATCAGATAAAGATTGGACATGATGGCTTGATTGTAAAACAAAAACCTGTCCAAATGGACAGGTTTTTTTCCCATGCGTGGGATTTTGGTGCCGAGGGAGGGAATCGGACCCTCGACCGAGCGATTATGAGCCGCTTGCTCTGCCGCTGAGCTACCTCGGCACGCATGACTAACCTCAGATTGAAAGGCGGGCTGTATTTTATTATGCTACGGTTAATTTGTCAATCAAATCAGCCCGACCAATCTGACAAATCCCATTTTCAGCAAACCTGAAGCAATCGGGCAAAACAAAACCGAGATAATCCCTCACATACCTTATACATTGAGTCCCGGATGATCGTCAGCCTCCGATCTGAGCCATACGACGAGATTCGGGATAATGCTCCATAAACAACTCATGCCCCTTCGGTTTTGCATTCACAGCCTGTTGGATCAAACCCAGAACAGGTTGATTTGTGCGTAAAGCTTCCCGAACATTGATTTCACCATCCAGCAGCAGACAGGGACGCAAAAATCCATCCGCCGTCAAACGCAGACGATTGCAGTTCTGGCAAAAATGTTCGCCTAAGAGTGCTATGAAAAACCCTTCAATAAAGAGAACTTGAACCTTACAAACCGACAATAAAGACGGCTGTGGGTATGAAAGCTCAGGCAACTTGCGCCAGGGCATCCTTCGCCCGACAGGCGCCTGCCTGTT
>JAPLGT010000325.1:0-2908 GCA_026390035.1 Chloroflexota bacterium | reverse complement strand
ATGAGCGTATCGGTGCATTTATATTTGGCGAAGTTCTGGTAAACTTCACCTTGGAACTGCTGCAGTTGGTTGTCCACAACTCCCAATTGTCATGCAGTTCCACCTTTTTTTGCAAGCCTTGGATTTGTCAAAAGTCCAATATGAATGCGGGTGAAGAATTACGCATAGATGAAGACACCTTGATTCATACCTGGCCTGTAAAAGCATCCATTCCTGTGCCATTGGCCGAATTGATCCAGTTATTGCTTAATGGCGAAAAGGAAAAATGGCGGTCTCTGGTTCCGTCCGATGATTTTGCAAACAATGAAACTGAGAATATCGAAGGTTTGCTTTCTCTGATTGAAAAAGCCTTATCCTATTGCGTTCCGATTTATCTGGTTGAAAACCTGCTTTTGGACACCGATACGTTGGGAGAAATTTTCAAGCGCCTCAACCGGCAAGGCGTCCAGATGAGCGAAGAAGATTTATTCTTTTCAGCCTTGAAAGTGATTTGGCCGCAAGCACATGACCTTGTCTGGCAAATATTTAGTGATCCAGGTACGGGCAGGTTTTTGGGGCCTACGAGCATTGTTCATCTTGCCACCCGACTGGTTGAAGTAAAAAACGCGCGCGATATTGCGAGGCTGGATCAAAAAACATTCAAGCGACTTTCTCAACCTACTGTAGAAGGTGAGGTATCCTTTTTGGGAGAAATGCAAGCCTTGTTAGACCCTGGATCAATTGCTACAAAACGAAGCCAAATTCATGATGCCTTACGCTGTGCCAGACAAACACTGATGTATAACCCACTTCTTGGCAAGGATGATCCAGGATTGCCCGCACCATTCTTGGCTAATCTACGCGCCAGGGTATGGCATACACTGACAGCTTGGATCATTAAAAATGGCACGCATATTACTCCGAAAAACCGTCTTGAAATGATTCGTTATGCCTTGTTTGAATATTTTTACATAAACCCAAGTAAATCCAGCGCAGGTTTATTGCATATTCCGTTCAATTTAGCCTACGAATCTAATAGTGGTTTCCCTGGAAAAAAGATTTACACTGTCCGGGGACGGTTTAAAGGTGGGGATTTAAGCAGTTCCGGCTGAGATAAATGGTGAAGCAATGAAGGTGTAAGGTGGCGGTCGCTCGAAAGAGAGCGGCCGTTGGTGTTTAAATAATCAGGTATGCTTGAGGGCAGAAAGGACGCCCGACCCAGGAGTAATCAGCTTAGCCAGCAATCTCCTGGGCCGGACTACCAATGTCTATTCTAGCCGATTATGGGTGCACCGAACAAACGTATATTGACCAGGCGCAGCACCGGGAGAGTGCTCGCCCCCCTGGTTGTTTGTTGTGTGGGGGAAATGGCTGCCTGATCGGGCATGGCTACTACCTGCGCAAAGCCAAGGGGGCAGACCGGGCGTATTTCATCTGGATCAAACGATGGTTCTGTAAAATCTGCCATCGCACGCTGTCGGTGATCCCGAATTTCCTGCTGCCCTACCGTCACTACCTGGTGCAGATGGTCCAGGCAGTGGTGGCGGCTTTTTACGAAAACGAGCAGAGTTGGAAACGGGTCACGGCAAGCTGTGCGCAAGATGGGATGCCCGGCCTGCGCACAATGCAGCGCTGGTGCAAAGCGCTTGCCGGATACGCACCGACGTGACTGTCTGGGACGCAAACCTTTCTGGCCCAACAGGACAGCAGCTCGTCCTGGTTGGACCCGCAGGGAGAAGCGCCGCAAGCTGCCAACCTGGTCATCGCTCTGCTGACCGTCAGCCTGCACCTGCTGGCCTGGGCCAAGACGAAGTGGCCGGAATTGGTGGGGTATGGCCTGAATGATCGCCTGCGCTTTCTGGGGCTATGGGGAAATGGGCGGGGGCTGGGCAGGCTGGTCTGAGCAGGCAGCGCCCACACAGTTTGACATTCTGTGCATCCCAGTAAGGCGCGGTTATGCTTGCGGGCACCCTATCCCAACCAGGAGAACCCCCGCATGCGCCCCAAACAACCGCACGAGAAGGATCCGGAAGTACGAAACACGCTAATCGCCCTGTTCCGCTATGGTCTGATTGCCCATTTGATCTTCGACCCGCTGGCCGCCGGGCAATTGGAAGGCGCGCTGCGTGAAATCGCGGCCAAAACCTACAGCATTCCGTACTCGACCCGTAACCGGGTAGGGATTGCCACGCTGCGCCGCTATCTCCAGCATTACCAGCAGCAGGGCTTTGAAGCGCTACGCCCGCAGGAACGCACCGACAAACATGCCCCACGCGCTTTCTCCCCGGAAGTGGTGGAAAAGGCCATCGCTTTGCGTGAAGAGCAACCTGCGCGCACGACCGCCATGATCGTGAATATTCTGAAGCAGGATAAGAGCTTGAAGTTGGACCTGCGGCCGCTCAACGCGCACACACTAACCACCCATCTACGTCTGCGCGGCAAGACGCGCCGCCTGTTGTCCACTCCTGGGCGGGTCTTCAAGCGCTTTGAACGCCAACATGCCAACAGCCTGTGGCAAGGCGATATGATGTTCGGTCCGTGGTTGCCAGACCCCAGCCAGCCCGGCAAGAAACGGCGCGCGCACCTGTTTGCCTTTATCGATGACCATTCCCGCCTGGTGCCTTATGCCGAATTTTTCTTCGACGAGAGCCTGCCGCGCATGGAGCGCGTGCTCAAGGTTGGGATATTGCGCCGCGGCGTACCCCAGGCCATCTATGTCGATAACGGCAAGGTTTATGCTTCCACCCAATTCGGGGCAGCTTGCGCCAGCCTGGGCATCCAACGCATTCACGCCGCTCCCTATAGTCCAGAAGGAAAGGATTATGCTTCATACTGCACCTCTTTCGTACGATCAGGTATGTTCTCAGATGTGGGAAACCGGCGGCGTTTGGACAATTTCCGCCCTTGAATTTTGGTTGGAGCATCAGGT
>JAPLGT010000299.1:0-2320 GCA_026390035.1 Chloroflexota bacterium | reverse complement strand
TGCTCGTTCCATTCCTATGATATTATCCCTGCGTGCGCCCATTTGGCTCCTCTTATACGCTCGGTCTTCAGTAAACCAAGTATCGCATAAGAGTGCCTCTTGGGCCACATTTTTTATGTCAATCTAATCTGAACCATGCCTAATCCTAAAATACAAATGACGATACCATCATGAACCAGATCCAACAAAGCAGCCCGATTAGAGCACCAATAAAGCCAACAATGATCCCTGTTGTAGTGAATAGCTTATTCAACATGCCTTTTGACCGGGCATAGATTCCAGCACCAACACTCAATAAACCAAATGGTAGCGCAAAATAGAGACCGCCAAAGAAGACGGCATTTTCAACTGTTGTGTCAGTAATTCCTGTTACAGGGTCGGGGTGAATTGTCCAAACTAGTGCGATGATAATTCCTATAACAATTAATACGATAGAAATGCTTGAACCGACGATGATTCCGGCCAACCATTTGATTTTAGATACTTGTTTGATGCTCATTTGTTCCTTTCACTTGCAGCCGCTTACCGCAGGCGTTAGCGGTGCTGGGGCTGGAGCTGGGTTGTGCTAATAGATAAATTTCATTAACCCACTACCGAGAAGCTCTCAGTAGGTATTGACATCATCTGCTAGATGGAAGAGGAAACGATTTGTATTCGCCCATACACCTGCCAGCTCTTCGATCGGATGTCCAAAGATCTTTTCAAGCAGGCTGTGTTGACTTTCATCGGCGATCATAAACGCTACTCCGGAAACGCCTATAGAAAATCTCAGAATGGCTGCCGCTGCATACGTAGAGCGCACTGCTCGCGGATCCCCGCGCCAACCTGACTCGCGCAAGCCTTGAAGATAGCCTTCAAATACAACCTGATCAAGGTTCTTAGCCTGTGTACTTTCGAATTCCAGAAAATTTAGGCTGGCCGCCACGAGCGGCGCGATTTCTTCTCCCGCTGCGGCGCTACCCACAAATGCCCAATCGATCATGACAGTTTGCAAGGTATTTTGTTTATCCCAACGCGAAAATAAATTTCGTCGAAAGGCATCCAGATGCGCGAGTGTTTGTGGTTGGTGCTCAATATTATCAATCCAAGTTTTGTGTTCTGACCAAACAAGCAGCATCCACTTATAAATGTCATTTGGCCAAACCTGCGAAACTAATGGATGTGCGAGTATGTTTGGCGGAAACTCTGGCGCAGATTCACCAACCCATGCACGCAGCAGACCTTTTGTCAACCAGGGTTGAGTAAATTGGGCTTGTTTTCCAAAGCCGGCGGCATTGAATTGCCCCAGCTGTCGCGCCACATTTCCATAGTGATCTAACGACCAACTTCCGCTGCTCTCATCTACGATCTCTTCCATCCATAGCCACATCTCCAAACCCGATTTCTCAACGATCCCAAAGCAACGCGGCGCACATATTCTGCCCGGTAGGTGGTCTAGTAATCCTGATTGGTAGGCGAGTGCTTCGCGTTTCCAATAGCTTAGCGAAACCGGATCATCCTGTCCATCGGGTGAATGGATGATTTTTAGAATCAATGACCAGGTCAGAACCTCGCCTCCATCACGAGCCGTCCCAAAAAAGCGATAGATTTCGGAATTGAGGCTTCCTCCATACAGCGTTTCCGCTTTCCAATCAATGATCTCTACCTCGCCACCTTGGATGAATTGGCGGACGAGTGGAGTGAGCATGACTGTGTCGATTGTCTCGAGACTGGGGTTGGATGGTTTATTCATGTTGGGTTCCCATTTTTGACTATAAATTGATTATCATCTCAGTGGCTGCTCAACGGCAGTTTTATCGACGCGGGGCGCATCTTGCCAAATAGGTTTTGATATTTGATAAGTGCTACTCGTTGTGTACTACAGTTAGACAACCGGCAAATAAAAATAAAGCACCCCAGGCACATAGGGGTAAAGCTATGCCAAGCGTTGTGTTGTGGTTGCTTCCAGCAATTAACCTTTCTGTTTCGATGAAGACTAAAACTAAGTTGATTATCGCTATGGCAGGGAAAATGGTTGCCAAAGGAGCATATCGTTTTCCAGATGTGCCATCTTTAAAAAGCCCAAAAAATATGAAAATGAATCCGATTAATGCTGAGTATGTTAAATTTGACTCGGAACCATAAGATTCAACTCTGCTCATTTCTATCAAGTAATTGCCCCTGAGTGGCATGCCTAATGAAACTAGTACACTTCGGCGTAAATGATAATGAAGATAGGAAAAAAAGGTTGACCAGTGAGTTGGCAGTGATTAAACTTAGCTAAAACAGAAAGCAGAGAAGAAAAAATGCCATCTCCAAAAGCTACAGAAATAGTTTTAAC
>JAPLGT010000317.1:0-1627 GCA_026390035.1 Chloroflexota bacterium | reverse complement strand
TTCGAACAATTACATGAAATTCAAACAGCGATTAATTTTGCGCTTTCGCACCCGATAACCGGAATCTGTACTGCCGGTGATACCCGTATTTTACCTTTGGTAATTCAAGCTTGTGAGAATTTCGAGCATCTTTCCAAAACAAAAATGGATGCCTTGATAAATTCGCACAAGGGTTATCAACCCCTATTTGCTTGATCTTTTGTGCAATACCAAAAACTTTATAACCTGGAAAAAATCATCAAGGAGACAAAATGCCTGACCCTCGTATCACGAAACTTGCTAAACTAATGGTGCACTATTCACTTGAAATTAAACCCGGCGAACAAGTTCTGATCCGGACACACCCGCTGGCGAACGAATTGACTCTGGCTGTTTTCGAAGAGGCGATCAAAGCTGGATCACACGTATTTCTCCTGAACAGCGTTCCAGGTTCAGATGAGATCTTTTTCAAACATGCCACCGATGAACAATTAGACTTTATCTCACCGATACGCAAACTGACCACCGAGACTTATGACGTTTTCCTTAACATCTGGTCTGAACACAACACACGCAGCCTGAGTGGCATCGATCCAAGCCGCATGGCACATGCAGCGAAAGCAGGTGCAGCCTTGTCCAAAGTATTCATGGAGCGCTCTGCGAAAAAAGAACTTCGCTGGTGCCTGACGGTCTACCCAACCGACTCGCTGGCTCAGGAAGCTGACATGTCCCTTGGAGACTATCAGGAATTTGTCTATGGAGCAGGGATGCTGAATGAGGTTGACCCTGTCGCTTATTGGAAACAAATGGGTCTTGACCAGCAAAAGATGATCAAATGGTTGGCAGGTCACGACAAGGTTGTTTTAAAAGGATCGAATATCGATCTGACCATGTCAATCAAAGAACGCCCCTTCATACAGTGTGATGGCAAGGTTAACTTTCCTGATGGCGAGATCTTCACTGGACCTGTCGAAAATTCAGTCAACGGCTGGGTACGTTTCCGCTATCCAGCTATTGAATATGGCCAGGAAGTAACCGACATCGAGCTATGGTTCGAAAATGGCAAAGTAATAAAAGAAACAGCAAGCAAGAACCAGGAACTTTTAACTGCTCAACTAAACACAGACCCGGGCGCGCGATATCTCGGTGAATTCGGGATTGGTACCAATTATGGTATCCAACGCTTTACCAAAAATATGCTTTTTGATGAAAAGATGGGTGGCACCATCCATCTGGCTGTGGGAGCTGGTTATCCAGAGAGTGGGTCGAAAAACGAATCTGGGATCCACTGGGATATGCTCTGCGATATGGCTGATGCAGAAATTCTGGTAGATGGTGAAGTTTTTTATAAAAACGGGAAACCTGTTATTTAGCTTACATGTCTACCATATTTATTTATCACCCCTAGACCGCTCACGCCTCACCGACCCCGTTACACTGGATCGAGAAATTCTCTCGACGGTATAACGGGGTCGCGTAAATATTCAGCAAGCAAAGATCAAGAACATTAATTTTTTCATCATTTCAGCTTGCCAAACGCGTAGAATTCATACGCAATAAACGCTACTCACAAAGCTAACGGATAATTATGGCAGCGCATTTGCACATTTTTGGACATAGTTACTCCAAATACATGACAAACATCAGT